>NZ_RAVY01000033.1:0-60328 GCF_003611625.1 Corallococcus sp. CA054B | reverse complement strand
GCCCCCACCGCCGGACGGCGTTCCAAAGCTCCAGTCAGGCGTCCTCGGCTCCGAGTAGGAGGAGAGGTAGACCGTGCCGTCCGAGAAGCCGGCCTCCTCGCATGAGTCCCCGTCGAAGTAGCCGCAGTAGTCCCAGTCGTCGCACCAGAAGTCGCGGCACTCGTCTTCGGTGTCCTCATTGCAGAAGTAGATGGACGAGCCATGGACGCAGGCGCCCTGGGAGGCGAAGCACCCGGGCAGCACGAGGCCGACGGCGAGGGACAGGAGGACAGCGGACACAACGCCCGAAAGAGGACGAGGGGATGGGGTCATCCTCCGGAATGTAGCTTCAAGCCGGTGCGGGATTCAGCTGGGTCGTCGCCGCCACGGCCCTAGAGGCCGCGCAGGCGCGCGGCCCAGGCGAGGTAGGCGCCGCGCGGCTCCACGAGCGGGTCGCGGAAGAGGGCGCGGATGTCGGAGGTGTCCACCTGGCCGGCGTCGAAGGCCCGGTAGAGGCTGTCCCCCAGGAGGTAGCCGAGCGCGTGGCTGACGCCGTGGAACAGGCGGTCGCGGCGCAGGGGGAGGAGCTTCACGGCCTCGTCGGGGGCCTCGGACTCCGTGGCCTTGTGGGCGAGCACGAAGGCGGCGATCTGCCGCTCCAGGCCCCGGGCCTCGCCGAAGCGCTTCGCCCACTCCGTGACGTTGGGGCAGGTGCGGCGCGGGTTGATCAGCTTGGAGCCGAAGAAGCCCAGGGCCTCTTCCAGACAGCGTGCGTAGAAGGCCTCGGACGCGCCGCGCGGGGCGTCCATGGCGTCGCCCACGGCGCAGTGGCGCACGAAGTGGGCGGCCTCCTCCGCGGCGTGGTTGAGGGACAGCGACGCGAGGTAGGCCGTGCGCGCGCGCGGGATGTAGCTGCTCTCGCGCGACAGGATGTGCTTGCGCAGCTGGGACAGCTCCGCCTGGGTGAAGCGGCCCCGCCGGCGGATGCGGGCGAGCACGTCGCCGTCCGCCGCCGTCGTCACCTCCACCGAGTCCAGCTCGCGGCCCACGGGCACGCCCGCGAGCCCTCCGATGAGCTCCGCCATGTCCCGGAAGCGCTCCGCGGCGCTGCGGTCCAGGAGGGGCGCGTCGTCGCCTTCGGCCTCCAGGTAGTCCAGGAAGCTCTGCTGGCAGAGGACGGGTGAGGCGTTCATCAGGCACAGCGCGCCGTCCGCCAGCTCCACGGCCTCCGCGCTGCCCAGCCGGCCCTCGCGCGCGAGGCGCCACCAGAGCCCTTCGGCGTTCTGGTACACGACGAGGCCGCGGCGCGGATGGGCGTCTCCCAGCGCGCGCTCCACCTGCGCGGGCAGGTGGCAGGGCGCGGCGTGGAACTGGCCCACCAGCACCATCACCAGCGGGACGTCCCCCGCGCGGGCCACGTGGGCGATGCGCTCCGCGGCGAAGGCGTCGCGCAGGGCGAGCGAGCGCTCGCCCTGGGCCCGCCGGTCGATGGCGGCCACCTGGAGCTTGAGGCGCTTCGCGAAGGCGAGCACCGCGCGGATGCCGGCGCCGGGACCGAAGCCCGGGGTGGGGCCATGGCCCAGCCGGGACATCAGGGTGCGCTCGGGCAGGCGTCCCGCGAGGTACGCGTCGAGCGCGGCTTGATGACGGCCCTCCACGCACTCGAGCGCCAGCACGACGCGGCGGCCGGAGGCGAGGGCGCGCTCGGCGAGATCCAGGTAGGTCTGCTGGGCGAGCGGCAGCGTGTGGTAGTCGCCGACGTAGACGAGGTCCGACGCGGCGATGCGCTGGTGCACGTGGGACAGGGGGACCACGCGCTGATAGGTGCTCGTGCGCCGGCGGTAGCGGGCCTCGTAGGCGCGGAACGCTTCGGTGCGGCCTTCGACCACCCGGGCGATCTGGGCGCGTTGACGGCGGAAGAGGGCGAGGTGAAGGGCAAGCGACGCGCGCATGGAGCGACAGGCACCGTCGCATGCGCTCGCGGGGGCGGCAAAAAATCGGCGGGACGCGGGCAGGTGGCCTGCTTGACTCGCATGGCCCTGCAACGGACCATCGTCGTCAATCTTGCAGACCGTTCTTCCTCGCTCGCTCATCCTCTGTGCCGTGGTGTTCGCCGCGGCCCCCGTTCACGCGCAAGAGGCCGCGCTGCTGCACGCGTCGCCGCCGCGCGCCGCGGCCCGGCAGCCCCTCCAACTGGATGCGACGCTGGTGGATGGCGGCAAGGTGCTGGAGCTCTTCGTCCGCTATCGCGGCCCGGGCGAGGCGTACGTCCAGGTCCCCATGGAGCGGCAGTACGGAGACCTGTACCGCGCGGTGATTCCCTCCGAGCACATGGTGTCACCCGGCGTGGAGTATTTCGTCGAAGCGGCGATGGTGGATGGGGCGCGCACGCCGCTCTTCATGTCCGCGCTCCGGCCCGCGAGGGTGATGGTGGGGACTCAGACTCCGGAGCCACCGCCGGCCCGGGTGCCGCCGGGCCGCAAGGGGACCCGTGAAGCCCCCAGGTCCTCGCCCGACATCGATGCCTTCGCGCCGCCGTCGGGGGCAGGGGAGGACGATGACGCGACGCCGCCTCCTTCCATGGTGCGTCCGGAGGGAACGGGCGCACGTGCGGGGCCCCCCGATTCGCGGACATCGAATCGAGCGGACAGCGCGGACTCCCGTCCGGGAGCCTCCGACTCACGCGCAGCGAGCGCCTCCAGCGGTACGGATCCGCGGGCTTCGAACCGGGCGGCCGCGTCCGATTCACGCGCTTCGAACCGGCCGGACACGTCCGATTCACGCGCTTCGAACCGCACGGACGGTACGGACCCGCGAGCCCCCAACCGGACGGATGCACCGGATTCACGCACGGCCCGAACGGACAGTTCGCGCGCGCCGACCCGAACGGATGCGTCCGACTCTCGAGCGCCGACTCGCGCGAGCGGTACGGACTCGCGGACTCCCGGCCGCGCAGGCAGCGGAGACTCGCGCGGCGCCCGCGCTTCGAACTCCGACGACGCCATGGCCGCGCTCAACGCGGACCTTCCTCCAGCAGAGCCTCGCGCTGACTCCCGCGCGTCCTCCTCATCCCGCGGGACCCTGGACGACGACCTGGCGCTCTACAGCGCGGAGGACGTGCTCGCGGTGACGACCCTCCAGGAGGAGGCCGTCCGCACCGTGCCGGCCATCGGCGCCTCCTTCAACCGCGCGCAGATGATCGCTTTGGGCGCCCGCACGGTGGCGGACGTGCTGGACGTGGTGCCCGGTGTGTCCGTCAGCCGCGACGTGCAGGGCTTCCACCGCACCGCCATCCGTGGCCTGCGCAACGACGCGGAGGTGCTCTTCCTTCTCGACGGCCACCGCCTCAACAACTTCTTCGACGGCAAGGCGCTCATGAACCTGCCGGTGGAGAACCTGGAGCGGATCGAGGTCATCCGCGGCCCCGGCTCCGCCGTCTACGGCGCGGGCGCCTTCCAGGGCGTCGTCAACCTCGTCACCAACCGCGCGGACGGCGCGCGCGGCGCCATCACCACCGGCGGAGTGCCCCGCGACGACGGCCGCCTGGCGCTCGCCACCGACGGCCACCTGTCCGCCGCGCACACCACCGGCGACCTGCGCCTGTTCGCGGACCTGGACGTCTGGTCCCAGGAGGGTGATTCGCTCGTCATCGACCACGACGCGCTCGACGACGAGGCCGTGGCCCAGGGCCTGCGCGACGTGGACCAGCCCGCGGGCCGCACCCGCGACGGCCGCTTCCTCCTCAACGCGGGCGGAGGCGTGTCCTACGGCCTGGACAGCGCCGGCCGCCTGGGCGTCACCGCGCGCTACCTCTCAGAGAAGCGCGACGCGCTCGTCGGTCTGTTCGACACCGTCGGCAACGACTCGCAGCTGTCCTGGGACATGCTGCTCGCGGACCTCACCTGGGAGCGGCCCTTCTCCGACGGCGGTCAGGTGCGCGCCCGGCTGGGCTTCGATCAGCAGTCCACCAACCGCCTGTTCCAGCTCACGCCGCTCGACTTCCGCACCGGGGACGGCCTGGACCGCCGCTTCCCCGAGGGACTCCAGGAGCAGACGCAGGTCACCGTGCGCACCGTGACGGCCTCCGTGGACGCGGACTTCGCGCTGGCGAAGGAGAACCACCTCACCCTGGGCTTCGTCGCCGAACAGCAGTCGCTGTCCCAGTACGCCTACACCACGAACTACACGCTCGACGGCCGCCTGCGCCCCAGCCCCGCCGCCCCCGAAGGGCTGGTGGACCTCACGCAGGGCGCGGCCTCCCGGCGCTTGAACCTGGGCCTCTCCGCGCAGGACCAGTGGACCGTGCTCTCCGCGCTCACGCTCACCTTCGGCCTGCGCCTGGACGCCATCCAGCTCCCGGACGCGGAGGCGTCAGGCACGCTCGACGCCAGCAAGATGGTGGTGCGGGTCAACCCGCGCGTGGGCCTGGTCATCGCGGCGTCGGACGCGCTGGTGCTCAAGGCGCTGTACGGCCGCGCCTTCCGCGCCCCCACGCCCCAGGAGCTGGTCGAGCGCATCCCCGACACCGACTACAACCAGGGCCGCTTCGAGGGAAACCCGCTCCTGAAGCCCACCACCGTGGACACCTTCGAGCTGGGCATGGACCTGGTCCAGGCCGCGGGCGACACCCGCGTGCGCGTGCGCGCCAACGCCTTCCTGCAGAACTTCGCCTCGCCCATCACCCCCGTGGACACCAGCGGCAACATCGTCCCCCTGCGCAACCGCGAGCTGGGCGTGCGCGTGTACGGCGTGGAGGCGGAGGCCCGCCTGGAGGCGTCCAAGCGCGCCGTCGCGTGGGTCAACGCCAGCCTGTCCCGCGCGCAGGACCTGGAAGTGCCGGAGCAGTCCCGGCTGCTCACGGACGTGCCCCAGGCGCGCTTCAACGCGGGCGTGTCCATGCCCATGGGGGACTGGCTGAACCTGGACGTGGTGGTGCGCTCCGGCGCCGAGCGCCGCAACAACAACCGCTCCACGCTGGAGCTCATCCGCCGCTACGAGATCCCCGCCTACAGCCTCATCACCGCGCAGCTGCGCACCGAGCCCTTCTGGGAGCACTTCGAGGTGACGCTCTACGCCCAGAATTTCTTCGACCACGACCTGCGCGACGACGTGCCCCGGCCGGACCGCGTCACCGGCCTGCTGCCGCGCGAGGGCGTGTCCGGCTACCTCACCCTGAGGGCCTCCTACTGATGGACCGCCGCCACCTCACCGCCGCGCTCGCCGCGCTCACGCTGCTGCCCGGCTGCCTCGCGTACAACGACTCCTGCACCCCGCTGGTGGACGACCCCGACGCCGTCGTGGGCTACCTGGGCGAGGAAGTGCAACTGGGCTCCGCCTTCACCCGCCACGACAACAACGCGCTGGGGCAGCTGGCCGCGGACGCGTTCCTCCACGCGGAGGACGGCGCCGCGAAGCCCACGGACCTGGGCATCATCAACGGCGGCTCGCTGCGCGATGAAGGCCTGTGCGTCACCCGCACGTCCCTGCGCACGGGGCCGCTCACCGACGGCGTCCTGCACGAGGTCATCCTCTTCGAGAACCTCCTCGTGACGGTGGACCTCACGGAGAAGCAGCTCGTGGACCTCTTCGAGCACTCCGTGGAGGCGCTGGCCGTGGAGGGGCAGGCCATCGTGTCGCCGTCCGGCGCCTTCCTCCACGTGTCCGAGGGCACCACCCTGCGCGTGGACTGCGGGCGTCCGGCGGGCCAGCGCGTGACGGCGCTGCGGGTGCGTGGACGCGACGTGTCCATCCCCGCGCGCGACGACGCGTCCATCCGCTACCGGGTGGCGATGTCCACGTTCCTGCTGGAGGGAGGGGACGGCTACGGCGGCATCCTGGGCAACGCGGGACAGGACCCGGACCGCAACCCGGTGACTGCGCGCAAGCAGGGCGGCACGGACGCCAACATCGTGGCGGCGTACATGAAGAGCACGTACCCCAGCCCGGTCCAGGCGCTGAAGGAAGCCCCGCGCATCGTCTTCACCAACTGCGCCCGGCCCTCCCGGCCCGCCCCGCGCTGACGTCGCGCGCGGTGTCGGACTTGCGGGGGCCGGGGTGGACGGCGCCCTTACGGCTTGGAGGGCTCGTCCGAAGAGGCCGGGGCGCTGGACGTCACCACCGCCGGAGCGGAGGTGGCCGTCTGCGCCGCGGCGGCCACCGGCCGTGGAGGCAGGGGGCCCAGCACGTCATTGACCGAAGGCATGCGGCGGATGTCCGCGCGGGCGACCTTCCATGCCTGCTGGACGATCCACGACAGGGAACGATCCTGCCGCGTCGCCTCACGCTGGATCTCTTCCAGCATGTCCTCGGGGAAGTAGAGGGATTGCTTGCGGTGATCCGTGGTGGCCATTGCCCTGCCTTACGGCCTTTCTTCGCGCGGGTCCGTGCGCTCGTCGCCCGTGACATCGTTCACGGCAGGGAATGACTTGATGCGGTCGCGGGCGATCTTCCAGGCCTGCTGCACCACCCATGAGAGGGAGCGGTCCTGCCGGTTCGCCTCCTCCTGGATCTCCTTCAGCATCTCCTCGGGGAAGTACAGCGACTGCTTGCGCTTGTCGGTGCCTGCCATGCCTGGGTCTCCGGGGCGGATTCGAGGTGACGACCTGAACACACCGGAGCGGTTATCCGACAGACGCCCTGAAGGGTCAACGGTTTCGGAGCACTCAAGCGTGCGCCCGGAGGCTGAACGCCCCACTTCCGACAATGGGTGGCAGGGAAAAGAGAAACGCCCCGGCCTCCGCGAGGGAGACCGGGGCGCTTCGGAAAGAGGGACCGCAGGGAGCGAATCTCCGAGCGGCCCCGTGGACCCAGAGGGGGAGGGGGGGGACCCCTAGGTCCAACGTCATGAAGTCCAGAACGTCCGACCAACAACCGCGAAGCGCCGTTCTATTTCCGCCCCGCGTCCCTGCATTGTGGGAATCATGGAATGCATCCCCACGCCTTCCGTCCACCGCGAATCTGTAACCCGGTCATCTGACACTCCATTCCGATCGCTGGCGCCATGCCTCGCGCGTCTCCTGAAAGTTCCCCGCTGCCCGGCAAGCTCGCCCGCTCGTATGCCGAGCACGGCGCCCGCTCGCGCTCGGTGCTGCTGGCCGTCTCCGGAGGCGCGGACTCCACCGCGCTCCTCGTGGGAACGGCGCGCGTGCGCGAGGCGCTGGCGCTGCGCGTGGAGGTGGCGACGGTGGACCATGGCCTCCGGGCGGAGGCCGCGGAGGAGGTGACCTCCGTCGTAGGCCTGGCCGAGCGACTGGGGCTGACCTGCCACGTCCGGAGGCTCGCGCTGTCGCCCGGAGCGGGGCTGGAGGCGCGGGCGCGCGAGGCGAGGTACGCGACCCTGGAGGTCCTGCGACAGGAGCGCGGGCTGGACTTCGTGGCCACCGGCCACACGCTCGACGACCAGGCGGAGACGCTGCTGATGCGCCTGTCCCGGGGGACGGCGCTCCGGGGCGCACGCGCCATCCACGCCCGCGCGGACACGCTGCTCCGCCCGCTGCTCGCGTGCTCGCGCGAGGACGTGCTCGCCTTCCTGGCCACCGAGGAGGTGGGGTTCGTGGTGGATCCGATGAACGCGGACCCCTCCTACTTCCGCACGCGCGTACGGAAGGACGTGCTCCCCGCGCTCAACCGCGCCGCGGGCTTCAGCACGGTGGAGCACCTGGCCACCTTCGCGCGGCTCGCCTCCGAGGACGAGGCCCTGCTCGAGGGGCTTGCGGACGGGGCGTGGGCGCGGCTGGTGCTGACCGGAGGCGGGCTGGATGCCGTGGGGCTCCGCGCGCTGGAGCCGCCGTTGTGGCGCCGCGTGCTCGCACGGCTGCTGGGCTTGGCGGGCGCGCGGGTGGATCACGCCACGCTGGAGCGCGCGCGGGAGGTGATTGCGCGCGGGGGCGTCATGCCGCTGAGCGACGGCTTCCTCCTGAAGGCCTCCGGCGGGCGGGTGCGCTGCGTGGCGCCGGGAGGGGAATCACCGCCCGCTCCGCTGGTGCTCGCGGGGCCGGGGGCCCAGGGGAACTTCGGCGCGTGGCGCTTCCAGGTGGCCGCGGAAGGATTGCCGCCCCCAGGCGTGTTGGCCCTGGTGTTGAAGGAGGGGACGGCGTGGCCGCTCACGGTGCGTTCCAGAATGCAGGGCGACCGCGTCCGGACGCGCGCGGGCCACCGCAAGGTGCAGGACGTGATGGTGGATGCCCGCGTCCCTTCGGAAGAGCGCGACGCTCGACCCGTGGTGGTGGACGCGCGCGGCGTGCCGCTGTGGCTTCCCGGCATCCTGCCGCGCTTCGTCGAACCCGGAGCGGCTTCGCGCGAGGTGGCTTCCCGACACTCCCTGTGGGCCTTTCCTCCGCTCACGAGCGAACGGAAGACCCCTCCGTTATAGAGTCGAAGCTCTGAATCAGGGGATGGTCGCGGTCCCCTAAATAGTTGAGGGCTTTTTGCTGTTGCTGATACGGTCCGTCGCTGGCCTGCACACGGGCGGGCGCCGGGCACATGACGAACTTCGCCAGGGTTCTTCCTGGCACGGCCCTCATCCCGCCGAGTACCGAAAGGGCAGCTGAAACGTGCGTTCGACCTACAAGACCATCGGGCTCTGGGTCATCCTGATCGTCCTCTTCGTCGCCTTCTACAATTTCTTCTCCCAAGGCAACGAGCAGGTGCAGGAACCGACCTTCACCCAGCTTCTGACCAAGGTGGAGGAGAAGAAGGTCCGTGCCGTCTCCGTCAAGGGCAACACCTACTCCGGCACGTTCAGCGACTCGAACGACAAGTTCCGGACGACGGGGCCCGCGCCGGACGTGGCCGTGCTCAACCAGCTCCGCGCCTCTGGCGTGGACGTGAAGTACGAGCGCGAGGAGCAGAACAGCCTCTGGCTGACCATCCTCGGGCAGTGGATGCCCGTCGTCTTCCTGTTCCTGTTCTTCATCTTCTTCATGCGCCAGCTCCAGGGCGGCAGCGGCAAGGCGATGACGTTCGGGAAGTCGAAGGCGAAGCTCCTCAGCGAGAGCCACAACAAGGTCACGTTCGCGGACGTGGCCGGAGTGGACGAGTGCAAGGAGGAGCTGGAGGAGATCGTCGCCTTCCTCAAGGACCCCAAGAAGTTCACCAAGCTGGGTGGCCGCATCCCCAAGGGCGTCCTGATGATGGGCCCTCCGGGCACGGGCAAGACGCTGCTCGCCCGCGCGGTGGCCGGTGAAGCGGGCGTCCCGTTCTTCTCCATCTCCGGCTCGGACTTCGTGGAGATGTTCGTGGGCGTCGGCGCCAGCCGCGTGCGCGATCTGTTCGAGCAGGGCAAGAAGAACGCCCCCTGCATCATCTTCATCGACGAGATCGACGCCGTGGGCCGCCACCGTGGCGCGGGCCTGGGCGGCGGTCACGACGAGCGTGAGCAGACGCTCAACCAGCTGCTGGTGGAGATGGACGGCTTCGAGTCCAACGACGGCGTCATCCTCATCGCCGCCACCAACCGTCCGGACGTGCTGGACCCGGCGCTCCAGCGCCCGGGCCGCTTCGACCGCCGCATCATCGTTCCCCGTCCGGACCTCAAGGGCCGCCTGGGCGTGCTGAAGGTGCACACCCGCCGCGTGCCGCTGGCCCCGGAGGTGGAGCTGGAGGTCATCGCCCGCGGAACGCCCGGCATGACGGGCGCGGACCTGGAGAACCTGGTCAACGAGTCGGCCCTGATGGCCGCGCGCCAGAACAAGGAGCGCGTGGACCTGGCGGACTTCGAGCAGGCGAAGGACAAGGTCTTCATGGGCCCGGAGCGCCGGTCCATGATCATGACCGACAAGGAGAAGCGGAACACGGCCGTCCACGAGGCCGGCCATGCGCTCCTCGCCAAGCTGCTGCCCGGCTGCGACCCGCTGCACAAGGTCACCATCATCCCGCGCGGTCAGGCCCTGGGCGTCACCTGGAGCCTGCCCACCGAGGACAAGGTGAACGGCTACCGCAAGCAGATCCTCGACCAGATCACCATGGCCATGGGTGGCCGCATCGCCGAAGAGCTCATGTTCAACGAGATGAGCAGCGGCGCGGCGAACGACATCGAGCGTGCGACGGAAACGGCGCGCGCCATGGTGTGCCGCTGGGGCATGAGCGAGAGGATGGGCCCGCTGGCGTTCGGCAAGAGCGACGGTGAGGTCTTCCTGGGCCGCGACTTCAACTCGTCCAAGGACTACTCCGAGGACACCGCCCGGCAGATCGACTCGGAGGTCCGCAGCATCGTGGTGGGCTGCTACACCCTGGGCAAGCAGCTGCTCACGGACAAGCTGGACGTGCTCCAGCGCGTGTCCGACGCCCTGGTGGAGTACGAGACGCTCGACGCCGAGGACGTGAACATCATCCTCCAGGGTGGCCAGCTCACCCGTGAGCGCCCGGCGCCGCGCGTGAGCTCCACGCCGAAGCCGACGGAGAAGAAGGACAAGCGGAAGATCCTCGACGCGCTCGAGGGCCTGCCCAACATGGAGCCGAAGAAGGCGTAACGCCCCTCAAGGCTTCCTCCTGAAGTGACGAAGGCCCTTCCCGTGAACCGGGGAGGGCCTTTTCGTTTGTCTTCGTGAACTCCAGGCACCACTCCGGGCCCTCGGCATTCCCTCCCTGGGGCCGTGTCCCCTGTCCGCGAGCGGATTCGTGCTGGCACCACGGGGCTGGGAAGGCCTCGTTGGGGGACGACACGTCGATGCGCAATGGATGAAAGCGGGAGCGCAGGGCGCAGCGGCGTTGGCGATGCTGGCGGCGTTGCCACGGTGCGGCGGAGTGACGGGGGCGGAGGACGCGGTCCAGGAGGGGGCCGCGTTCCTGCCGTCCTCCCTTCCCTGGATCGCGCGAAGCGGCGACACTGATTGCTCGCCGTCCTCATGCTCCGAAGGGGTCCTGACCGTGCTGCGCGCACGCCTCATCTCCCGCGACCGTCCCGACGACCTGTCGCTGGTCCTCCGCCGCCTGAACCTGTCCCCCCGCAACCGCGAACACCTGACGCGCGAGCTGGGCTATGCGCACGTGCTCGTCACCGGGGGCCGTCCCTCCTACGAGGAGGAGCTGGTGCCGCCGTACGGCTCCAAGGAGCGGGAGAAGCTGCCCACCTGGACGCCGGGCGGACACGTGGACCACCCGGGTGAGGTGCTCCTGTCCGGCAGCCGCCAGCAGTTCGACCGGCTGATCTCGCTCGCCCGCAAGTCGCCGCGCACGGATGGCCTGGCGCGCGTGCTGGAGGAGGTGCTGTCCCCCGCGCCCATGCCGGCATTGACGCTGAGCGGGCGCCGGTTCGAGTGGGGCACGCGCACGTACCTCATGGGCGTGGTGAACGTGACGCCGGACAGCTTCTCCGACGGCGGCAGCTTCCCGGACGCGGCCAGCGCCGTGGAGCACGCGCTGAAGCTGGTGGACGCGGGCGCGGACATCCTCGACGTGGGCGGTGAGTCCACCCGGCCGGGCTCGCTCCCGGTGTCCGCGGACGAGGAGCTGGCGCGCATCCTCCAGGTGGTGGAGGGCCTCAAGCGCCGCTCCACCGTGCCCATCTCCGTGGACACCACGAAGGCGGCGGTGGCGAAGGAGGCGCTCAAGGCCGGCGCCCACCTCATCAACGACATCACCGGCTTCCACTCGGACCCGGCGCTGGCGGGCGTGGTGGCCGCCGCGGGCGCCGCGTGTTGCCTCATGCACACCCAGGGCATGCCGAAGACGATGCAGGAGGCGCCCCGCTACCAGGACGTGGTGGGCGAGGTCATGGACTACCTGGAGGAGGGGATGTTCCAGGCCACCGAGGCCGGCATCCCTCGCGAGCGCATCCTCCTGGACCCGGGCATCGGGTTCGGCAAGACGCTGGAGCACAACCTCTTCCTCCTGCGCCGCCTGGACGAGCTGCGGGGATTGGGGCAGCCCCTGCTGGTGGGCACCAGCCGCAAGTCCTTCCTTGGGAAGCTGACGGGCGGCAAGGGCCCCCAGGAGCGCCTGGCGGCCACCCTGGGCTCCGTGGCGGCCATGGCCGTCCTGGGGGGCGCGGACGTGGTACGGGTGCACGACGTGGGCGAGACGCGGGACGCGCTGGCCGTGGCGGACGCCATCCGGAGGGCCCGGGGCGGCGGCGACCTGTACGGCGGCTGACGGGGGCAAGCCCCCGCGTCGCAAACAGGCCGGGTCCGCACGCCTGGGCGCTTGCCTGGGTGACACCGCATCCCTAGCTTCGGGCCCATGTGCTGGACGGGGTATAAGCCCCGGACGCGAGTGGCCGGAGCCCTTCCGGCAATGGGAAAGGTGGAGCGGCACACATGGCGTACAGGATGGACATGCCCCCCAAGGAAGCGCAGAAGACGGAGCGGCTGTTCGGCACGGACGGCGTTCGTGGCGTGGCCAACGTCTATCCGATGACGGCCGAGGTCGCGATGAAGCTCGGCCGCGCCCTGGCGTACCTCATCCGCAACGGTCCGCACCGCCACCGCGTCATCGTGGGCAAGGACACGCGCCTCTCCGGCTACATGCTGGAGCAGGCCCTGGCCGCCGGTCTCATCTCCATGGGCGTCGACGTGGAGCAGGTGGGCCCGCTGCCCACGCCCGGCATCTCCAACCTCACCACGTCCATGCGCGCGGACGCGGGCGCCGTCATCTCGGCGTCCCACAACCCGTACCAGGACAACGGCATCAAGTTCTTCTGGCGCGACGGCTTCAAGCTGCCGGACGAGACGGAGGCCAAGATTGAAGAGCTGGTCTCCAGCGGGGAGATCGACAACATCCGCCCCACGGCGACGAAGATCGGCCGGGCCATCCGCCTGGACGACGCGCGCGGCCGCTACATCGTCTACCTGAAGGCCACGTTCCCCCGCGAGCTGACGCTGGAGGGGATGACCATCGTGGTGGACTGCGCCAACGGCGCGGCGTACCGCACGGCGCCCGCGGTGCTGGAGGAGCTGGGCGCGAAGGTCATCGCGCTGGGCGTGTCCCCGGACGGCAAGAACATCAACCACAAGTGCGGCGCGCTCCACCCGGAGGGCCTGGCCAAGGCGGTGGTGAAGCACGGCGCCCACCTGGGCGTCGCGCTGGACGGCGACGCGGACCGCCTCATCGTCGTGGACGAGAAGGGCAACGTCGTGGACGGCGATGCCATCATGGCCATCTGCACGGGTGAGCTCGTCGCGCGCAAGGAGCTGAAGAAGAAGACGCTCGTCTCCACGGTGATGAGCAACATCGGCCTGGAGCGCGCGGTGTCCCAGTGGGGCGTGAAGGTGGTCCGCACGCGCGTGGGCGACCGGCACGTCGTGGACGAGATGCGCCGCAACGGCTACAGCCTGGGCGGCGAGCAGAGCGGCCACCTCATCTTCCTGAACCACACCACCACGGGCGACGGCACGCTCGCGGCGCTCCAGCTCTTGGCCGTGATGTGCCGCCAGCAGAAGCCGCTGTCGGAGCTGGCCTCCATCTTCCAGCCGGTGCCGCAGACGCTGCTCAACGTCGTGGTGAAGCAGAAGAAGGAGCTGGGTGAGCTGCCCACGGTGATGAAGGCCATCAAGAACGTGGAGCAGAAGCTGGGCAGCAACGGCCGCGTGCTGGTGCGCTTCTCCGGCACGGAGCCCAAGGCCCGCGTCCTGATTGAAGGCGAGGACGCGGCGCGCAACGAGGCGTACGCCCGCGAAATCGTCGAGGCGCTCTCCAAGGCGCTCAACGGTTAGCGACAGCGGTTGACTTCCGGACGCCGGCCACGAATAGAGGGGCCGGCGCGGGCCCGGGCCTTCGGACAATCCCGCACCGCGCCAGCGCAAGGAGCGGGACGATGGGACAGCGACTGGGTGTCAACGTGGATCACGTGGCGACGCTGCGGCAGGCGCGGCGCACCGTGTATCCGGATCCGGTGACGGCCGCGGCGATGGCGGAGCTGGCTGGCGCCCGGCAGATCACCATCCACCTGCGCGAGGACCGGCGCCACATCCAGGACCGGGATCTGCGCATCCTCCGTGAGACGGTGCAGACGCTCCTGAACCTGGAGATGGCCGCCACCGCGGAGATGGTGAAGATCGCCTACGAGTACAAGCCGGACGTGGTGACGCTCGTCCCCGAGCGGCGCGAGGAGCTCACCACCGAGGGCGGCCTGGAAGTGGCCGGCCAGCGCGAGTCCATCGCGAAGATCATCAAGAACCTCAAGGACGGGGAGATCGCCGTCTCGCTGTTCATCGATCCGGACCTGGACCAGGTGCGCGCGTCGCACAAGGTGAACGCGGACCGGGTGGAGCTGCATACGGGCCGCTACTGCGAGGCGCGCAACGAGAAGGAGCGCGCGCGGGAGCTGGCGCGCATCGTGGACGCGGCCAAGGCGAGCGCCAAGCTGGGCATGGGCGTGGCCGCCGGGCACGGGCTCAACTACGACAACGTGCAGGCCATCGCGCGCATCCAGGAGATCGACGAGCTGAACATCGGGCACGCCATCGTGGCGCGCGCGGTGCTGGTGGGCTTCGAGCGCGCGGTGCGTGAGATGCTCGAACTGATGCGCGACCCGGGGTAGGCCCGCATGCCCATCGTCGGACTGGGGTTGGACCTCTGCTCCATCGAGCGCATCCAGCGCATCCTCGACGGTCCGCGCGCGGAGGCGTTCCTCGCGCGCGTGTACACCGACGGCGAGCGCGCGTACTGCGCGCCCCGGCACGACGCGGCCAGCGCGTACGCGGCGAGGTTCGCGGCGAAGGAGGCGCTGGTGAAGGCGATGGGCGTGCCTCCGGGCGTGAAGTGGCGGGACATGGAGGTGGTGCGCGAGGGCGGTCCGCCGCGCTTCGTGCTCTCCGGAGTGGCCCGTGAAGTGATGGAAGCGCGGGGGTGGGAGGCGATGCTCGCGCTCACCCATGATGCCGGCGTGGCCGCGGCCACGGTGGTGCTCCAGACGAAGTAGGGAGGTTGGAAGCCATGCAGCGCGTGCTCACCGCGAACCAGATGCGTGAGGCCGAGAAGGCCGCCGAAGAGCAGCACGGGATGCCGTCCGGGTTGTTGATGGAGAACGCGGGCCGGGCGCTCGCGGAGGCCGCCCGGAGCGTCGCGGGGCAGGGCGGGCGCTTCACGGTGCTGTGCGGCCCCGGCAACAACGGCGGGGACGGCCTGGTCGCCGCGCGCTTCCTCTTGGAGGGGGGCGCCCGGGTGGTGGTGTCGCTGGTGGGGGACACCGGCAAGCTGACCCCGGAGGCGAAGCGCAACCTCCAGGCGCTGGAGGGCTTCGGTGAGTCGCCCCGCGCCTTCGAGGCCCTGCCGGAGGCGGGCCCGGGCGACGTGGTGGTGGACGCCCTCTTCGGCACGGGGCTCAAGCGCGCGCCGGAGGGCGTCTTCGCGGACGCCATCGGCACGGTCGCGCGGTGGCGGCGCGCGGGAGCGAAGGTGGTGGCCGCGGACGTGCCGTCCGGCCTGCAGAGCGACACGGCGGAGCCCTTCTCGCCGTGCGTGGAGGCGGATGTCACGGTGGCCTTTGGCTTCGTGAAGCCCGCGCATGAATTGGAGCCCGGCGCATCGCTGTGCGGCGACGTGCGGCGCGTGGACATTGGCCTGGGCGGTGAGTCCACGCGCGCGGTGTCAGGGGCGGAGCTGTTCCGCGTGGAGGAGAAGGACGCGCGCGAGGCGCTGCCCAGGCGGCGCGCGGATTCGCACAAGGGCACCTACGGCCACGTGCTGGTGGTGGCGGGCAGCCCGGGCAAGACGGGCGCCGCGGCGATGGTGGCCCTGTCCGCGCTGCGCAGCGGGGCGGGGCTCGTCACGGTGGCCACGCGCCCGGAGGCGCTGCCGTGGGTGATGGCGCACTCGCCGGAGATCATGGGCATCCCGCTGCCGGGTGAAGGCCCGCTGGGGAAGGGCGACCTGGAGGCCCTCAAGGCCGCGCTGGAGGGCAAGGACGCGCTGGTGATGGGGCCGGGCATCCCCCGGGGCCCGGAGACGGGCGCGCTGATTGGCGACCTGCTGGCGTCCGTGGAGGTGCCCACGGTGCTGGACGCGGACGCGCTCAACGCGGTGGCCGAGGACCTCAAGGTGCTGCGGGAGGCGAAGGGGCCCGTGGTGCTCACGCCGCATCCCGGGGAGATGGCG
Organism: Corallococcus sp. CA054B; assembly: GCF_003611625.1. Lineage (NCBI taxonomy): Bacteria > Pseudomonadati > Myxococcota > Myxococcia > Myxococcales > Myxococcaceae > Corallococcus > Corallococcus sp. CA054B. Next base: position 44,317 of record NZ_RAVY01000033.1, on the reverse strand, counting down.
CGGCTGTGGGGCCGGACGACGAAGGACGTGCAGGCGCACCGCGTGGGCGTGGCGCTCAACCTGGCCACGTCGCTCAACTGCACGGTGGTGCTCAAGGGCTCGCGCACGCTCATCGCGGAGGCCGGCGGGCGCGTGTTCATCAACCCCACTGGCAACGCGGGCATGGCCACCGGCGGCACGGGCGACGTGCTGTCGGGCGTGTGCGGCGCGCTGCTCGCGCAGGGGATCCCGCTGCCCAAGGCCGCGTGGACGGCGGTGTACGCGCACGGGCTCGCGGGCGACCTGATGGCGCGGGAGCGCGGGCTGATGGGCCTCATCGCCACGGACCTGCTGATTGGGCTGGGCCACGTCTGGACGCGGTGGGAGCGATGAGCGGAGATGCGCAGCCCACGCGCTCGCGGCGGCTCGTGTCTCCTTCACCGGAGGAGACGCACCGGCTGGGCGTGAAGCTGGGACAGCTGCTCCAGCCCGGGGACTTCGTGGGGCTGATTGGCGACCTGGGCGCGGGCAAGACGCACCTGGTGCGCGGCGTGGCGGAAGGGGCGGGGGTGGCGCAGTCGGAGGTGGCCAGTCCCACCTTCGCCATCGTGTACCCGTACGCGGGCCGCATCCCGCTGTACCACGCGGACCTGTACCGCCTGACGGACTACGACGAGCTGTACGCCACCGGGTTCCTGGACCTGGTGGGCGGCGACCACGCGATGCTGGTGGAGTGGTTGGACCGCATCCCCCAGGCCGCGCCGCGCGACTTCCTGCGCGTCACGCTCCGTCATGAGGGAGAGGACGCGCGGAGCCTCGACGTGGAGGCCTTCGGCGCGCGTCCGGCCGCGTTGCTCGACGCGTGGCTTGCCTGAATCAGACCGCGGCGTGCTGCTCTGGCGGCCGCGGGTTCAGCACCCCGTCCGCCAGCGTCTGCACCTTCCAGCGGTGGAACACGAGCCGCGAGTCCACGCCCACCACGTCCTCTTCATCCACCGGCACCCAGTGCGGCCCGCCGCACAGCGACTCGCTGGCGACCAGGAACTGCTGAAGCGGCACGCCCGTGTTCGGTGCGCGCAGGACCTCCGGGCAACCGCCGATGCCGGACGAGATGAAGAGGGTGCGGTTGCGGCGCGTGGCCACCATCGCCTCGCCGTCCGTGACGAGGAAGTTCATCGCGGAGCGCTCCTTCGGCTCGCGGCTCCCCGGCACGTCCGTCAGCGTGGACACCAGCGTCATCGTCTCCGCGAGCGCCTGCGCCATCGCCTCCACGCTCACCGCGCCGTCGAGCGGCCCGCGCGCCGACAGCCGCGACAGGAACAGGTAGAAGCAGCGCTCGCTGTCCGTGGTGCCCTTGATGTTGACGCGCAGCTCCGGGTGGATGAGCGCTTCCACGGTCGCCTTGTGCTTCGCGAACTCGCGCAGCGTGCCGTTGTGCACGAAGGACCAGCGGCCGAAGTAGAACGGGTGCGAGTTGCGCAGCTCCACCGCGCCCACGCTCGCCAGCCGGATGTGCGCCACCACCGTGCGCGCGGAGACCTGGCTCGACACGCGCTCGAAGTCGGGGTCGCAGTGCGCGGGGCCCACACCATGCGCGACGAGCGGCGAGGACTCCGGCCCGTACGTGGCGATACCCCAGCCGTCCTTGTGTTCACGCGACTGGATGAGGAGGGAATTCCTCTCCGTCACAAGGGCGGTATGGACAGCAGCGGGAACAGCACTCCTGAATCCAAATAATCGGCACATGGTGGCAGCTGATCTCTACAACGGCCGGCCCACGAGGGAAGTTCCACCTGCCCCCTTGTCTGATGCCAGTTGTTCAGCGGCATCCACTCAGGGGCAGTGATTCATACGCGCGCGAAACACCACACGCCCGCCCTTCACCACCACACGCGCGTGACTGATACCCAGATGATAAGGCAGATGCCGGTAGCTGCGACAGGCGAACACCACCAGGTCGCCCGCATCACCCACGGCCAGACGCCCCTGCCGTTGCAACCCCAAGCATTGCGCGGCCCCTCGGGTAGCGCCCCAGTAGGCCTCCGCGGCTGACAGGCCGTTCTCCAGGCAGGCGAGCCCCAGCACCAGCGCCAGGTTCTCCGTCATGGAGGAGCCGGGATTCACGTTGGAACCCAAAGCAATGTTGACGCCCGCGTCGCGCAGCTTCCGGCCGGGCGCGTAGGGGCGCATGCGCAGGAAGAGGGTAGAGGTAGGCACGAGTACGGCGGTGACGTTCGCGGCGGCGAGCGCGCGGATGCCCTCGTCCGTGACCTGCTCCAGGTGGTCCGCGCTGGCGGCGCCCACCTCCGCGGCGAGCGCCGAAGCGCCGCACGCGGTGAGCTGATCCGCGTGCAGGCGCGGTGTGAGGCCCAGCGCCTTGCCCGCGTTGAGCAGCCGGCGGGACTCCTCCACGGTGAAGGCGCTGTCCTCGGTGAAGACGTCGCAGAAGCGCGCCAGGCCCTCGCGCGCCACGGCGGGCAGGATTTCGTTGATGCAGAGGTCCAGGTACTCGGCGCGGCGGTCCTTGTACTCCGGGGGCACCGAGTGCGCGCACAGCAGCGTGGGCACCAGCTCCAGCGGTGACAGCGCGCCCAGGCGGCGCACCGCGCGCAGCATCTTCAGCTCATCCGCCAGATTCAGGCCGTAACCGCTCTTCACCTCGGCGGTCGTCACGCCCTGCGCGAGCAGCCGCTCCAGGCGGGGCAGGGCGAGCGTGGCCAGCTCCTCCTCGCTCGCGGCGCGCGTGGCGCCCACCGTGTTGGCGATGCCGCCGCCGGCCTTGGCGATTTCGAGGTACGTGGCGCCCTGGTTGCGCAGGTCGAACTCGTGGGAGCGCTCGCCCGCGAACACCAGGTGCGTGTGCGGATCCACGAAGCCCGGGCCCACGAAGCCGCCCTCGGCGTCGATGACTTCCGTCGCGTCCGTGAGCGCGCCCTTGGGCAGGCCGGACTCCGGGCCCACGTAGGCCACGCGGCCGTCCTTCACGCCAATGCCCGCTCCCGGGCGCGGGGTGAGGGCTGCTTCCGCGGGCTCGCGGTGGGTGCCCTCCACGGTGAGCACCTCGGAGGTGTTGCGCACCCACAGGTCCAGGGCTTCCATGCTCAGCGTCCTCCGCGTGCGCCCATGACAGGCGCGTTCCAGCTCGTGTCACCCGAGTGCGCCCGGCCGAAGCCGCCGGACAGCTCCAGCTTCGTGCGCGTCTCGCCGAACTTGAGCTGCGCCGCCACCACGGCGCCGTAGAAGTGCGTCGTCACCTGCGAGCCGGGGTTCACCAGCGACTGCTGCACGCTGAAGAACGGCACCAGGCCCAGCGACATGCCGGGCTCCGGCTGCACGGTGAAGGAGCAGGTGGCCTCCACGCCGAACAGGCTGCTGGTGCTGTCCGTCTCACCCAGCCCGAAGTCGGACGCGCCTCGGATGGAGAGGGCCGGCGCCAGGCCCACCTTCTCCGAGCCGATGTAATACGACATGCCCGAGTACACGCCGTAGGCGGGCACCGGCAGGCCGACGAACTCGCCCTGCAGGCCCACGTGCCACGACAGCCGGTCGCTCACGGGCACCGTCACCGAGCCGTCGAGGTTGATGCCCCACTGCTCGTTCTGGAAGGGCTTCGCGTCACCCTGGAAGGTGCCGTTCTCCCCGCGCTCCGACAGCTGCGGGGCGTTGAGGCGGGGGCCGGCGCGCAGGCCCAGCTGGAAGAAGTTCTGCTGGGGCACGCCCGGGCCCAGGCGCATCACCATGGGCCCGGCGGTGGTGGGCGTGCAGCCAGCGAGCACACCCATCACCGCGGTCATCACGAAGGGTCGGACGCGTCGTGGCATCCGCCGCACTCTAGGCGGTGAGGCCGGGGATGCGCACGCCCCGCTCCTTCGCCACGTCGATGGCCTCCGGGTAGCCCGCGTCCGCGTGGCGCAGCACGCCCATGCCGGGGTCGGACGTGAGCACGCGCTCGATGCGGCGCGCGGCCTCCGGCGTGCCGTCCGCGACGATGACCTGGCCCGCGTGCAGCGAGTAGCCCATGCCCACGCCGCCGCCGTGGTGGAACGACACCCACGAGGCGCCGTTCACCGCGTTCACCAGCGCGTTGAGGATGGGCCAGTCCGCCACCGCGTCCGAGCCGTCCTTCATGGCCTCCGTCTCGCGGTTGGGGGACGCGACGCTGCCGCAGTCCAGGTGGTCGCGGCCAATCACGATGGGCGCCTTCACCTCGCCCTTGCGGACCAGCTCGTTGAACGCGAGGCCCGCCTTGGCGCGCTCGCCGTAGCCCAGCCAGCAGATGCGCGCGGGCAGGCCCTGGAACGCCACGCGCTCCTGGGCCATGTCCAGCCAGCGGTTGAGCGACGCCTTCTGCGGGAAGAGCTCGCGCACCGCGCGGTCCGTGCGGCGGATGTCCTCCGGGTCTCCGGACAGCGCCACCCAGCGGAAGGGCCCCAGGCCCTCGCAGAACAGCGGGCGGATGTACGCGGGCACGAAGCCGGGGAACTCGAAGGCGTTCTCCATGCCGCCCACCTTCGCCTGGCCGCGCAGGTTGTTGCCGTAGTCGAAGACGTGGCTGCCGGCGGCCTGGAAGTCGTTCATGGCCTGCACGTGCATGATCATCGACTCGCGGGCGCGCTTCACGTAGCCCTCCGGGTCGCGCTTGCGCAGCTCCGCGGCGGCCTCCAGCGACAGGTCCGTGGGGATGTAGCCGTTGAGCGGATCATGCGCGCTCGTCTGGTCCGTGACGAGGTCCGGCTTGATGCCGCGCTTGTACAGCTCCCGGAACACCGACGCCGCGTTGCCGATGATGGCGATGGAGCGGCCCACGCGCTTCTGCTGCGCGTCCTTCGCCAGGGCCAGCGCCTCATCCAGGTCCTTGGCCACGACGTCCAGGTAGCGCGTCTCCACGCGGCGCTGGGCGCGGTGCGGATCGATTTCCACGCCCAGGAACACGGCGTTGTTCATGGTCGCGGCCAGGGGCTGCGCGCCGCCCATGCCGCCCAGGCCACCGGAGAGGATGAGGCGGCCGGCCAGGTCCTCGCTGCCGAAGTGGAAGCGGCCCGCGGCGGCGAAGGTCTCGTAGGTGCCCTGCAGGATGCCCTGCGTGCCGATGTAGATCCACGAGCCGGCCGTCATCTGGCCGTACATCATCAGGCCCTTCTTCTCCAGCTCGTGGAAGTGCTCCCAGTTGGCCCAGTGGCCCACGAGGTTGGAGTTGGCGATGAGCACGCGCGGCGCGTCCGGGTGCGTGCGCAGGATGCCCACGGGCTTGCCGGACTGCACGAGCAGCGTCTCCTCGTCGGTGAGGCTCTGGAGGCTCTGGACGATGCGGTCGAAGGACGGCCAGTCCCGGGCGGCCTTGCCGGTGCCGCCGTAGACGACCAGGTCTCCGGGCTGCTCGGCCACCTCCGGGTCGAGGTTGTTCATCAGCATCCGGAGCGCGGCCTCCTGCACCCAGCCCTTGCAGGAGAGGGTGGTGCCGCGAGAGGCGCGGATGATGCGGGACATGCGGAAGACTCCTGGAAAGGGGGCGCCAGGAAGGGGCGCTCGGGGCGGGCACCCTAACCGAACCCCCGGGGCCGCGGGGGGCTTGCGTGCAGGGACAGCGTTGCTCCCGGACACGCTGGACGCCGTGCGTCAGTAGTCCTTGCGCGCGTCGATGTAGGCGCTGAAGTGGAACACGTTGGTGGAGTCGTAGAACTTGAAGTAGTTGCCAGCGCCCGCGGGCAGGCTCAGCCAGTAGGCGGTGCCCGAGCAGCCGGTGCAGATGAACGCGCCGTTGCGGCGGATGTTCCAGATGCCGGTGATGTCATCCACGGTGGTCGCGATGGCCGGCGAGCCCACCAGTTCGAAGTCGTACTCGTTGCCGCCCGCGAACCCGTGGAAGTTCACGAACGCGGTGTTGGTGGACTGGTTCCAGGAGACGACAACGTTGGCGCTCGTCACCGGGTAGCGCCCGGTGGTGTCGGCGACGTAGAGGCCCTGGCTGGACCAGATGCTGTGGACCATCGGCGCGGCCAGGGCGGGGAGGGACAGGAACAGCGCGGCGACGACGGCGGAACGGAAGGCCTTCATGGGGGGATGCCTCCTGCTGCGGGGGTGACGCGGAGCGCCGGGGGGCACTCCGCGTGAACCCCATTGTTGCACGAGCCCCGTGAGGCTTGAAATCGTGGTTTTCCGTGGAGTTATGGGGACTCTGGAGTCCTGGCGCACGTCGACATCGGCGATGCCTGGCCAGCCGGTCCAGGCCCCCGCCTGTCGGGAAGGCTCGGGCGCGGTAGAGTCCCGCCGCGCAGAGGTGGGACATGGATCAGGGACAGGACGGGAAGGGGAACGCGCTGGCGGTGCCGGCGGCCCAGCCTCCGTTGGAGAACCGGGCTCCGGACGTGGGTCCGGTGAAGACGGTGGCGGGCGGCGTGACGGCGGTGCTGAGCGCGTTCAAGCACGTGCTGGGCGAGGCGGGCCCGTGGCGCGGCGGCAAGCTCATCTGGAAGGTCAACCAGCAGGACGGCTTCGACTGTCCGGGCTGCGCGTGGCCCGACCCCTCGCACCGGTCCGTGCAGGAGTACTGCGAGAACGGCGCGAAGGCGCTGGCGGAGGAGGGCACACGCGAGCGCGTGACGCCGGAGTTCTTCCGCGAGTGGAGCGTGGCGCGGCTCGCGGAGCAGTCCGACCTGTGGCTGGGCAAGGCGGGCCGCCTCACGCACCCCATGGTGCTGCGCGAGGGCGCGGCGCACTACGAGCCCATCTCCTGGGATGAGGCCTTCGCGCTGGTGGCGGAGGAATTGAACGCGCTGGGCTCGCCGGACGAGGCGGCCTTCTACACGTCCGGCCGCACGAGCAACGAGGCCGCGTTCCTCTACCAACTGTTCGTGCGGCAGTTCGGCACCAACAACCTGCCGGACTGCTCGAACATGTGCCACGAGTCCAGCGGCACGGGGTTGTCGGAGACGATTGGCATTGGCAAGGGGTCGGTGACGCTGGAGGACTTCGACCACGCGCAGGCCATCTTCGTCATCGGGCAGAACCCGGGCACCAACCACCCGCGCATGCTGACGGCGCTCCAGGCCGCCGCGCGCAGGGGCTGTGAAATCGTCAGCATCAACCCGTTGCCGGAGACGGGGCTCAACCGCTTCAAGCACCCGCAGGAGGTGCTGCACCTGTTCGGCCCGGGCACGGCGCTGAACAAGCTGTTCCTCCAGGTGCGCATCAACGGCGACGTGGCGCTGCTCCAGGGCCTGGGCAAGGCGCTGCTGGACCGCGAGGCGAAGGCGCCGGGCACGGTGGTGGACCGGGCCTTCGTCGAGGGCAAGACGACGGGCTTCGACGCGTACGTGGCGCACCTGGCCACGGTGTCCTGGGACGACGTGGTGGAAGAGAGCGGGGTGCCGCGCGAGCAGATCGAAGAGGCCGCGGACATCCTGGCGCGCTCGGAGCGCACCATCTTCTGCTGGGCCATGGGGCTCACGCAGCACAAGAACGCGGTGGGCAACGTGCAGGAGATCGTGAACCTCACGCTCCTGCGCGGCAGCATCGGCAAGCAGGGCGCGGGCGTGTGCCCGGTGCGCGGTCACAGCAACGTGCAGGGCGACCGCACCATGGGCATCTGGGAGCATGCCAAGCCGGAGTTCATGGACGCGCTGTCGAAGGAGTTCGGCTTCGCGCCGCCGCGCCACACCGGCCTGGACACGGTGGGGACGATCCAGGCGCTGCACGACGGGCGCGTGAAGGTGTTCTTCGCCATGGGCGGCAACTTCCTGTCCGCCACACCGGACACGGAGTTCACCGCGCAGGCGCTCCGGCGTGCGCGGCTCACGGTGCACGTGTCCACCAAGCTCAACCGCGCGCACCTGGTGCATGGCCAGCGCGCGCTCATCCTCCCGTGCCTGGGGCGCACGGAGCACGACGTGCAGGCGGCGGGGCGGCAGTTCGTGACGGTGGAGGACTCGATGGGGATGGTGCACGCGTCGCGCGGCGCCGTGGCCCCCGCGTCCGAGCACCTGCTCAGCGAGCCCGTCATCGTGGCCCGGCTGGCGCAAGCGGTGCTGGGTGCGCGCTCGAAGGTGTCGTGGCTGTCCCTGGTGGAGGACTACGACCGGGTGCGCGAGCTGATCCAGCGCTGCATCCCGGGCTTCGAGGACTTCAACCGCCGCGTGCACCAGCCCGGCGGGTTCGCGCTGCCCAACGGGCCCCGCGAGGGCCGCTTCACGACGAAGGACGGCAAGGCGCACTTCACCGTGCATCAGATACCGCGCCACCGGCTGGAGCCCGGGCAGCTGATGATGATGACGCTGCGCTCGCATGATCAGTACAACACCACCGTGTACGGACTGGACGACCGCTACCGGGGCATCCACCAGGGGCGGCGCGTGGTGTTCCTGCACCCGGAGGACGTGAAGGCGCGCGGGCTGACGGCGGGGCAGAAGGTGGACCTCACCAGCCACTTCCAGGGAGAGACGCGGGTGGCGCGCGAGTTCCTGGTGGTGCCGTACAACATCCCGCGCCAGTGCGCGGCCACGTACTTCCCGGAAGCGAACGTGCTGGTGCCGGTGGGCAGCTTCGCGGAGAAGAGCCGCACGCCCACGTCGAAGTCCGTGATCATCACCGTGGCCCCCAGCCCCGAGCCCTCGGCCCTGGTCCCGGCCAGCACTTCGAGGTCCGGGTGAGCCCGTCGAGGTCCCATGCAGCCGTTGGTTGAAGCCTCCTGGCCGGAGCCACTCCAGGCCCTCCATGCGCGCGTCGCCGCCGCGGCGCCGCAAGAGGCCGTGGCGTCGAGCGCGGAGTGGCGCGAGGACTTCGCCCGCTGGGTGCGCGGTGCTTCGCTGGAGGAGCGCACGCGCGCCCAGGCCGCCGCGTGGGAGCGGCTGTCCCCGGGAGAGCGCACCCCGGCCGAGCTGCTGTTCCTCCTGTCCTCCCTCAGCGAACTGCTCTGGCCCTACGAAGAGCCACGCCAGGGGCTCTTGAAGCAGATGCTCGCGAGGCGGGACGCAGCGGTGGCCGCGCTCCGCGAGGCGGGCGACACGGAGAGCGCCGAGCGCATCCAGCGGGAAAGCACCACCACGATCTCCACGGTGCTCACGCGCCACCTCAAGCGCCACCCGGAGGCGCTGTCGCTGCTGGTGCGCGACGTGTCCTGCACCTACGACGGCCGCGCGTTGCGCTTCCAGGACTCGGTGGAGGTGGACCTCAAGTACGTCATGGGCACGGGCGCGAAGTCCGTGGACCTGCTGGAGCAGCTGCGCTCGCTGCTCCCCGACACGCGCGACGGTGGCCGCGACAAGCTCACCGACTTCATCCGCTCGCGCGCCGCGCGCATCCCGTGGCGTGAGGCCAGTGAAGTGCTGGGCGAGCGCCTCTTCGCGCTGGCCACGTCACCGGACGGCCGCACCGGCATGCGCGGCTTCCTCGCGTGCTACCCCAACGGGCGCAAGGAGCCGGACTGGTGTTCGCGCGCGGGGCTCCTGTTGGCGCGCACCGTGGAGGTGGGCGGACCGCCCGCGGTGGTGGAGAACCTCTGCGACCTGCTCACGCTCTTCGACGCGCCTCCGGTGGATGGCCTGCGCGGCGCACTGGGCGCGCTCGTGCAGAGCGACTTCGAGACCGCCGCGGACCTGGGCCACGCGCGCTTCGTGCTCGACCACTGCCAGGGCACGATGCGCAAGGCCGAGCCCGCGCTGGCGCTCACGCTCCTGTGGCTGGAGGAGCGTCTGTTCCGCGCCTCCGTGCGGCGTGGCGTGCCGGAGGCGTTCGAGCGGCGCACCCGCGCCCGCGCGAAGCTGGAGTCGCTGCCCGGCTTCACGCACCTGGTGTGGCTGGCGGAGGAGTGCGCGGAGATGTGGCCGCGCTTCCGCACGCCCGCGCGGCCCGGTCTGGATGGGTTGGTCGCCTGGCGCAAGGAGGTCACCTGGCGCATGGGCCGCAAGCCCGTGCTGCGCAAGGCGGCCATCGAGTTCCTCCTGTGGTGCGCACCCGATGAAGCCTCGTCGGAGGCGGAGCTGGCCACGCTGTCGCTCGTCCGCAACGCCACGGATCGGCGGCTGGTGCGCAAGCTGCTGGAGCATCCGTCTCCCCGGGCCCGCTTCCGCGCCCGCTCGATTCAGTCCTACCTCCAGGCCGGAGCAGGGCAGGACAAGCACGCACCTCCCTCGGAGCCCTCCGAGCCCTCGACGCTGACGGCCTCCCTGCGCCACCTGCACGTGACGCGCGCGGTGCCCCTGGGGGGACGCACCTGGCTGCGCGACCGCGACCTGGAGGACGTGCTCGTGGGCGCGGTGGGGCGCGTGGAGGCGGACGCCGCCCAGCGCCATCTCCAGCGCTTCCGCGAGGAGACGCCGGAGCTGGTCGCGGGCCTGCTCGAAGGGCTGCGCTCGGAGCTGGCGCATGTGCAGGCGGCGCTGGGTTCGCTGGTGGCGTCGCCGCTGTCGCTGTCCATGACGGTGCACCGCCACCCGGAGCCTCCGCCGGAAGCCGCTTCGGAGATCGCCTTCATCGTGTCCGTGGAGCGCGAGGGCTTCGTGCGCACGCGCCGTGTCGTCCGCGTGCCGGTGGCGAAGCTGGAGCAGCGCGGAGAGGGGCAGTGGCTGCCCACGTTCCGCCTGGGCCGCGAGCGCCTGGACGCGCTGCTCGCGCGCACGGAGGCCGCGTTCTGCCTCTTCCTGGTGCCCGCCTTCGTGCGCCCGGAGCTGTGGGTGATGCCGGCCCGGCTGGCTCGCGCGTCAATGGAGGCGCAGGGCGCCCTGTCCGGTGTGCCGCGTGAGGCCGCGCAGGGAGCCTCCCGGTCCCTGGCGCAGTGGCTGGTGTACGACGTGCTGGGCCTGTGGGTGGGCGACGAGCGCCCCGACGTCATCGACGCCTCCCGCGAGGGTGACGCCGCCGCCGGCTTCGTGGTCGACCTCACCGTGCGCTGACCCTCCGGAAAAGCCCCCGGAATTGTCCGGGAATATCCAGAAGCCCCGGCGTAATGGCCCACGAGGGGTGCTGGAACACGCCTGGGAGGGGTCCCGGGTCACAGGTCCGTCCGTCGGCTGACGGAAGAGGGCATGCCTCCACGCGCGCATCGTCGCCGTGTCTCCAGGGAAGCGAGAGGCATTCGTCATGAAGACTTCGTTGCGTGCGGCGTGGGCCCTGCTGGGTCTGGCCGCCACGGTCGGGCTGGGTGCGTGTGGTGAAGGCACCGGAGTGAACGCCGAGCACCGGCTCGTGTCGTCCTCCGATGAGCCCGTCCTGGCCCAGCAGACGTCCGCGCTGTCGGACACGCTGGAGCAGTACGCGGCCAAGTGCGACGCGGCCATCGGCGCCACGGTGCCGGACTTCAACTGCGAGCTGGGCACGCTCGTGCCCACGACGAACCACGTCAACGGCAAGTGTGACCGGCCCAACCGGCTCAACGAGCAGTGCGACCCCGGCAGCCGCTTCCAGGTGCTGAAGGACACGGCGGACGTGTCCATCGTCGCGCACTGCCGCAAGCAGGGGAACGCGGCGAACTACTACGGCGACATCGCCGTCATCCAGACGAACAAGAAGAACGGCGCCACCTGCTTCTACCAGGCGCTGGGCACGCTCTACGGCGCGGACGTGAAGGCGCCCTCCAAGGGCACGGGCGCGTGGAGCTGGAAGACGCCCGCGGACACGGCGTCCATCCGCTGCGTGCGCTGCCATGACAACGGGGCGCTGATCCGCTCGCCGTACCTGACGCAGCTGACGGGCGTGAACAAGCTGCCGGGCGCGGGCGACTACGGCTTCAACCGCGACCAGCCCTACCGCTTCATCGGCGCGGACTTCGCGACGTGGAAGGCCTACAAGGTGGAGGTCGCCGGCAACGTGTGCCTGGGCTGCCACCGCATGGGCACGAACAACCAGCTGGGCTACGACGACGGCGTGGCGCTGGACCTGGGCATCCGCGCCACCGCGACGTCGGAGGTGGCGAAGAACCCGCACTCGCCCTCATCGCCCATCTGGATGACGCCGGGCTCCACCTACTACAGCCCGGACAACGCCGCGGCCGCCGCCGAGCTCCGCGCCTGTGCGCTGCGCCGCAACGAGGTGCCGCTGCCCAACACGGCCGCGTGCCGCATCACCCAGTACACGGACGTGGGCATCCCCAACCTCCCGGGCACCTTCACGGCGGTGTGGGAGCCGAGCACGCAGTCGGAGATCCAGGCCTACGCCCGCACCTACGCGGACTACCGCGAGAAGTATGATCAGCTCTGGTCACAGGGCTGGCGGCTGCACACGCTGCAGCCATACGTGGTGGGCACGCAGGTGCTCTACAACGCCGTCTGGCGCCCAAGCACGGAAGGGGAAATCCAGCTCTACGGCGCCACGTACACCGCCTTCCGCGCGAAGTACGACGAGCTGTGGCCGCAGGGCTGGCGCCTGAAGATCCTCCAGCCGTACGTGGTGAACGGGCAGACGTACTACACGGCCGTCTGGCGCCCGAGCACGGAAGGGGAGATTCAAATCTACGGCGCGACCTATGCGTCGTACCGCTCGACGTACGACTCGCTCTGGCCGCAGGGCTGGCGTCTGAAGCTGCTTCAGCCGTACGTGGTGAACGGGCAGACGTATTACACGGCCGTGTGGCGCCCCAGCACCGAGGGCGAGGTGCAGGTGTACGGCGTCACGTACGCGTCCTACCGCGCGACGTATGACTCGCTGTGGCCGCAGGGCTGGCGCCTGAAGTTGCTGGAGCCGTACGTGGTGAACGGGCAGACGCTCTACACGGCGGTGTGGCGGCCTGGCACCGCGGGCGAGCTCCAGCTGTATGGCTCCGACTACAGCGGCTACCGGGGGTACTACGACTCGCTGTGGCCGCAGGGCTGGCGCCTGAAGATCCTCCGCGCCTACTGAGCGCGGTCCACCATCCGTCACCGGTCCCGGGGGGGAACCGTTTCCTCCATGAACCTGCCGAGCGAGGAGTCCGCCGTGCCGCGTTTCCACTGCGAGATGAAGTCGGAGCAGAAGGGGGCGCGCGCGCGGGCCCAGGATGAACGTCCAGGGACCTACGTGGACGGGGTGCGGTGGCGCCAGTTCCGAGCCCGGGCACGGAGTGGATCCACGGGGGGCCATCCCCCCGCGCGTCACGAGACGGTATTGCCCGCGCCGTCGAACATCGACGAGGCCCAGCGTGCGCGTCGGATGCAGGTGGCTCCGGAGCAGGCGACCTTCGGAGAGCTGGTGGCCACGTCCGCCGCGGCGAGGGCCAGCTTCGAGCGCATGGCGTGCGCGGCGGCATGCAACGCCACGGTGCTGCTGGAGGGGGAGACGGGCACGGGCAAGAGCCGCGCGGCGCTCGCCATCCACCGCGCCGGGGCTCGCGCGAACGCGCCGTTCCTCGTCGTGGACTGCGGTGCGCTCCCGGCCAACCTCCTGGAGAGCGAGCTGTTCGGACACGAGAAGGGAGCCTTCACCGGCGCCATCCAGCGCCGCGTGGGCGCCTTCGAGGAGGCCGACGGAGGCACCATCTTCCTGGACGAGATCGGCGAGCTGCCCGCCGAGCTCCAGCCCAAGCTGCTGCGCGTGCTGGAGAACCGGGAGATCCGCCGCCTGGGCTCCAACACGTACCAGGCGGTCAACGTGCGCGTCATCGCGGCCACGCACCGCGACCTGCGCACGGAGGTCCACGAGGGCCGCTTCCGCGCGGACCTGTTCTTCCGCCTCGCGGTGGTGGGCATCCCGCTGCCGTCACTGCGCGAGCGCACGGAGGACATCCCGCTCATCGTCGAGCGCATCCTCGCGGGGCTGGGCGCCACGCCCGAACAGCTCGCGGAGCTCACCACGCCGGACTTCCTCGCGCGGCTCCAGCGCGCCGCCTGGCCGGGCAACGTGCGCGAGCTGCGCAACCACCTGGAGCGCTGCCTCGTCTTCCAGAGCGCGCTGCCGCCCACGTCACCGGATGCCCTGGCCCCTGTCGCGCCTCGCGCGGTGGATGCCTCGTTGACGTACGCGGAGTCCCGGCGCCGGGCGCTGGAGACCTTCGAGCACGACTACGTCGAAGCGCTCCTCAAGCTGCACGGAGGCAAGGTGTCCCAGGCCGCCGCCGCCGCGGACATGGACCGCGTCTACCTGTACCGGCTCCTGCGCCGGCACGGGCTCAAGAGCTGACGCACGCGGGCTCACAAATCCCGCGCGCGGCGGGAGCGGGTGTCGGAGAATCCGCCGCATGTCCGCTCCCATCCTCGACCTGCACTCGCTCCCGGCGATGCCCGCCACGCTGCTGCGCGCGGCGAATCCCTTCGGGAAGTCCCGGGGCAGCACCACGCTGCCGGCCCTGACGCTGCGGGCGCATGGCTGCCGCGCGTCGCCCGTGCTGCTGGAGCGCTACCGCACCGCGTGCGGCTTCGACGCCGACGGCCTCCTGCCGCTCACGTACCCGCAGGTCATGGCCACGCCGCTGCACCTCCAGCTGCTGAGCCTGCCGGACTTCCCGCACTCCGCGATGGGCATCGTGCACGTGCGCAACCGCATCCAGCAGCACCACCGCCTGCCCGACACCGCCGCGCTCACCGTGACCTGCCGCTTCGACGGCCAGCGCGAAGTGCCCGCCGGCCACGAGTTCGACATCGAGACGCGCGTCGAAGCCCAGGAGAGCGGCGAGCTGCTGTGGCAGGCCGTCAGCACCATGCTGCGCCGCCACGCCGGGCGGAAGGACAAGGACGGCGCGCGCAAGGCCCCGCCGCTGGAGGACACGCGCTTCGCGTCCAGCCGCCCCGCGTCCTGGAACATCCCCGCGGACACCGGGCGCCGCTACGCGCGGGCCTCCGGTGACTTCAACCCCATCCACCTCACCGCCATCACCGCGAAGCCCTTCGGCTTTCCTCGCGCCATCGCGCACGGCATGTGGACGCTCGCGCGCTGCGTGGCGGAGCTGGGCGAGGCGGCCCACGCGGACGCGCTCCAATTGGATTGCGACTTCAAGAAGCCCCTCTTCCTTCCGTCCCGGGTGACGTTCCAGACGGCTCGCGAGTCCGCGGGCGTGGCGTTCCGGGTGCTGTCGGAGGAGGGGAAGCCGCACCTCGTGGGGCGGCTGGGCTGACGGGACGGGCGACGCGCCGGCGGGCCGGGGAGGGGCCCGCCAGACGCGTCAATCACTCAGCTCCGGGAGGTCCGGCAGGCTGTCCGGGTCCAGCTTCATCAGGGCGCACAGCCGGCTCAGCGTGGGAATGGTGGGGACCATCACTCCTCGCTCGACGCGGGCCAGGACTTCCACGCCCAGTTCCAGGTGCTCCGCGACTTCCTCCATGGAGAGCCCCGCCTGCTGCCGCGCTGCCTTCAGCGCGGCGCCAAGCGCTTCGGCCCGCTCTCTCCGACTCTGTGTCATCCCCCGAGCATGGCGCCATCCGGCCCGCGCGTCACTTGAATCCCACACGCACCCCTCATGGACGGCGGCCCGGCCGGGGAGCGCCTCCCTGGGACGTGAAGTCCCCAACAGCCCGCTTCCCTCAGGATCCAGGCGGCTCCAGGCCCCCTCCGGGCCCGCTGGAACCCCGCTTTTGCGGCCCTGACCCACCCGCCGGGGCCGGGTGGGGTGGCCTCGCGTCCCGGGCGTGCGCACGCTGCTGCCCAGGAGGGACCTTGCGCATTGGCGCCGGTCAGGGGCTGTGTTACGCCGCCGCACCCTGTCGTCCATCTTTGGGACCCCAATCGAGGAGAAGTGAATGACCCGTCGTCACGTGCGAGTCGTCGGCGCGATGCTCCAGAACGAGATGGGTCGCTACCTCATCACCCAGCGTCCTCCCACCGCGTCGCTGCCCCTGCTCTGGGAGTTCCCGGGCGGCCGGGTGGAGGAGGGGGAGCAGGACACGGTGGCCCTCGCCCGCGAGCTGCTCGAGGAGATGGGGGTCCGCATCCAGGTGCTCGAGCAGGTCATGCACACCCGCCACGAGTACCCGACCTACGACATCGACTTTCGCGTGTTCCGCTGCCGCCTGAGCGACCCGGACGCGGAGATCCACCACCTGCGCGTGCATGACCACCGCTGGGTGGCCCTGGAGGAGATGGGCGAGTACCGCTTCCCCGACGCGGACGCGAAGACCCTGGCCCGGCTGCTGGACCTGGACCACTGACCGTGCGCCCCACCACGCGCCTCGCCGCCGCCGCGGGCCTCCTGCTGTCCGCCGCCTGCTCCAGCTCCCGTCCCACGCCCTCGGCCTCCAGCGCCCCGGACGCCGGCATGCACCAGGTGCCCGCCACGGGGATGGAGGGCTGCCTGCTCTACACGGACGGCCGCCAGACGGGCGCCGTGCCCCGCCAGGTCCCGGAGCTGTCCGGCCTGGCCGCCAGCCAGCGCCACCCGGGCATCTTCTGGGGCCACAACGACTCCAACAACGCCTTCGAGCTGTTCGCCCTGGACGAGACGGGCGCGGTGAAGGCCACGCTGAGCCTCACCGGCGCGGACCCCCGCGACATCGAGGACATCGCCGTGGGCCCGTGCACGCCCGGCGGCAACGAGTCCTGCATCTTCCTGGCGGACACCGGCGACAACTTCGAGCGGCGCAAGGAGGTGCGCCTGTTCCGGCTGCCGGAGCCCGCGTCCGTCACCGACGCCTCGCTCCCGGTGGAGGCGCTGCCCTTCACCTACGAGGACGGCGCGCATGACGCCGAGTCGCTGATTGTCGACACCCGCTCCGGGCAGGTGGGGATCCTCACCAAGACGCGCGCGTCCCTGGGCGACCTGTACGCGGTGGAGGGCCTGAAGCCCGGCGCCACGGGCAAGGCTCGCCGGCTTGGCACCCTGCGCGTGCCGGATGACGTGGACCGCCTGTCCACCGCCGCCGCCCTGCACCCCTCCGGCGAGCGCCTGCTGGTCCGCACCTACACCCGCGTGTGGGAGCTGCGCCGCCCGGACGCGAAGCGGCTGGCGGACTTCGTCCAGGCGCAGGTGGTGGAGGTGCCCGGCGCCAGCCAGGCCCAGTCGGAGGCGGTGACGTTCCTCCAGGACGGCCGCGGCTACCTGTTGGGCAGTGAGTTCGCGGGCGAGCCCCTGGTCCGCGTCGACTGCCACTGATCGGACAGTCAAGACCTCGTTCGTCGTCATCCGATCACGCCCTGCGGTTGACGGCTTGGCGGGGGTGACCATCTTTGGCCGGCTGAGGGAACCGTCACACGACATGGTGTCGGTGTGTACGGGGGAGGGGGAGGGCGAGCGTGCCGACGATGAAGCCACAGGACCTGCCGCCGGGGATGGGCCCGCGCGGAAAGAAGAGCGACAAGCCAACACCCACGAAAGGTGGGTTCAAGTTCGGCTCACCACTGGGCTACATCCTCCTGCTCGTCCTGGGGTTCCTGCTGTTCCGGAACGTGTTTCAGGACGCGGGCGTGCGCCGGGTGTCGTACAGCCAACTGCGCGACGCGGTGGAGAACAATCAGTTCAGCCGCGTGCAGATTTCAAACGAGTGGGTGAAGGGCTTCCTCAAGGAGAACGCCCAGCCTCCTCCGGGCGAGCGCGGCACGCTGCGCAGCGAGCCCAGCGCCCTGCCGTGGATGGCCTACCGCGTCCCCGGGGATGAAGGCCTGGTGCCCCTGCTGGAGCAGAAGGGCATCCAGTTCGAGGCCGTGCCGCAGTCCAGCTTCAGTGAGGTGTTGTGGATCTGGCTCATCCCGATGGGCCTGCTCATCCTCTTCTGGAGCTTCATGATGCGCCGGATGTCCGGTGGCATGGGCCAGGGCCCGCAGAGCGTCATGTCCTTTGGCAAGACGCGCGCGAAGGTGCAGGCGGAGTCCGACACCGGCGTGGGCTTCAAGGACGTGGCCGGCGTGGACGAGGCCGTGGACGAGCTCCGCGAAATCGTCGAGTTCCTCAAGACGCCGGAGAAGTTCCGCCGCCTGGGCGGCCGCATCCCCAAGGGCGTGCTGCTCGTGGGACCTCCAGGCACGGGCAAGACGCTGCTGGCTCGGGCCGTGGCGGGTGAAGCGGGCGTGCCCTTCTTCAACCTCTCCGGTTCGGAGTTCGTGGAGATGTTCGTCGGCGTGGGCGCGGCCCGCGTCCGCGACCTCTTCGCCCAGGCCACCGCGAAGGCGCCGTGCATCATCTTCATCGACGAGCTGGACGCCATCGGCAAGAGCCGCAACTCGGGCGTGGCCGGCGGCCATGACGAGCGCGAGCAGACGCTCAACCAGCTGCTCGCGGAGATGGACGGCTTCGACAGCCGCGCGGGCCTCATCATCCTGGCGGCGACGAACCGCCCGGAGATTCTGGACAGCGCGCTGATGCGCCCGGGCCGCTTCGACCGGCAGGTGCTGGTGGACCGCCCGGACAAGCGCGGCCGCGAGCGGGTGCTGGAGATCCACGCCAAGGGCGTGAAGCTGGCCCAGGACGTGGACCTCAAGGTGATTGCCTCGCGTACGCCGGGCTTCGCCGGCGCGGACCTGGCCAACGTGGTGAACGAGGCGGCGCTGCTGGCCGCGCGCAAGAACCGCGACGCGGTGATGCGGGCGGACTTCGAGGAGGCCATCGAGCGCGTGGTGGCGGGCCTGGAGAAGAAGAACCGCCGCATGAACGAGCGCGAGAAGGAGATCGTCGCGCACCACGAGGCGGGCCACGCGGTGGTCGGCTGGATGCTGCCCTACGCCGAGCGGGTGACCAAGGTGTCCATCATCCCGCGCGGCCTGGCGGCGCTGGGCTACACCATGTCGCTGCCGCTGGAGGACCGCTACCTCATGTCCTTCGACGAGCTGCGCGACAAGATGGCCGGCATGATGGGCGGCCGCGCGGCGGAGGAGATCTTCATCGGCGAGGTGTCCACCGGCGCGTCCAACGACATCAAGCAGGCGACGGAGATCGCCAAGATGATGGTCCGCGACTACGGCATGAGCACGCTGGGTCCGGTGGCGCTGAGCGGTGAGCAGGGGCCGGGCTTCTTGCGGTCCGCGGGCCTGCCTGAGTCGCGCAGCTACTCCGAGCAGACGGCGCGGATGATCGACGACGAGGTCCGCAAGATGGTCTCCGAGGCGCTGGACCGCGCCCGGGAGGTCCTCCACACGAACCGCGACAAGGTGGAGGCCCTGGCGGCGCGGCTCCTGGCGACGGAGGTCATCGAGGAGGAGGCGATGATCACCATCCTGGGGCCCAAGGTGCAGGCGCAGCGCGGCCTGCTCCACCCGGAAGCCCGCACGGTCATCTCCGCGCACCCCGTGGGGGGGCACGGAGTCCGAGCCGAACGTGCCGCCCACGCAGCACGCCGAAGGCAAGCTCGACTCTTGAGCTGAGCCTGCCTGCCCTCCGGGCAGCCCTTCGCCCACCGGATCCACCGCCAGCCTGCGGTGACCGGTGGGCGAAATTACTTTCCAACAACAAGGAGGCGTCGCCGTGGAGAACCGGATCGGAAAGAGCTACGTCGCGCGGAAAGCGTTGTTCGCCAAGGGCCTGAAGGACGGCCGGCTCTCGGTGCAGGAGATCGAGGAGGCGCTGCCCGCGGGGACGCTGACGGCCGCCGAGCGGTGGCTCCTCTACTACTCCCTTCGCGCCGCCCAGGTGGAGATTATCGACGAGGTGACCGGGCAGGTGGATCACGGCTTCATGGCGGAAGCGCCGCCCCAGGCCCCGTCCAACCACTAGGCGCGTTGACAGGACCGTCCTCGCGGTTACGTTCGCGCCGCTCATCGAGGTTCGCTTCTTCCAACCCCTGGCGCAGGTTCGACAATGGACGGCAATCCCCGCAGCGACGAGACCCCGGAGACGCAGGCCCCCTCCGACACCCAGGTGGAGGCGGCTGACTCCGATACGCAGGCCGAGGCCGCCCAGGATGGCGAGGTGGCGCGGCTCCAGGCCGAGCTGGAGGCGGCCCGCCGCCGGGTGAACGAGCTGGCCCGGGGGCTCCAGGACCTCACCAAGGACCGCGAGGAGTTCAAGCAGCGCATCACCCGCGAGCGGGAGCGCATGCTGGACGTGGAGCGCGGCAACGTGGCCCACACGCTGCTGGAGGCCATCGACGAGCTGGATCTGGTGCTCAACGCCAGCCAGCAGGACACGTCCCCCGTGGTGCAGGGCGTGCGGATGATCCGCGACAGCCTGCTGTCCAAGGCCCAGGCCACCGGCATCGAGCGCATCCAGGTGATGGGGCGCCCCTATGATCCGAACGTGGCCGAGGCGATGGACATGGAAGTGACGCCCGTCCCCGCGGATGACCAGAAGGTGGTCGCCGAGTTCCGCGCCGGCTACCGGCTGAAGGACCGCGTCATCCGCCCCGCCCGGGTGAAGGTGGCCCGGTACGTGGCCCCGGCCGAGGCTTGAGAGGCCAGGCCTGAGGTCCCCTCGCGGCCCGCGACCCCCTGGGCGTCGCGGGCCGGGAAGGGTGGAGGCCACCGGTCTGTTGGGCCCTGACGCCATGGCCCGCCGTGTAAGCTGCCACCCCGTGTCCGTCCGACTGTTCAGCGTCCTTCTCGTGGTGGCGCTCGCCCCGGTGGCGGGAGCCGCCGAGGATCCGCTCAAGCCCTGGCTCCAGGCCCGGGTGCGCGAGCACCTGGCCTGGTTTGCTTCTCCGACGCCCGCGACGGCGGACGCCCCGGTCACCGCGGGCGTGTCCTCGCTGTGGCGCGAGCGCCCCGCGGGCTACGCGGGCCTGCCCCATTTCACGCCCCCCACGTCGCTGGCGCCGCTGATCCGCGCGGTGGAGGCAGGCGTGGTGAACATCACCACGGTGGGGCCCGGCGCGGTGGCGGGCGCGGTGAAGCGCTCCACCGGCTCCGGCTTCGTGCTGACGCCCGACGGGCTCGTCGTCACCAACAACCACGTGGTGGCCAACGCGCAGGGCCCGGCGCTGAACCCCACCGGCTCCGGCGTCACGCCGGGCAAGGACGGCCCCCGCGAGGTGCCGGTGCAGCAGGTGTCCGTGCGGCTGGCGGACGGCCGCGAGTTCCCCGCGGAGGTGGTGGGCCGCGACGCGTCCACGGACGTGGCGCTCCTCAAGCTGAACGGCGCCGGGCTGGGGACGCTGCCCGCGGTGTTCCTGGGCGACTCGGACGCGCTGGAGGTGGGGGACTGGGTGGTGGCCATCGGCAACCCGTTCGGCCTGGACCACTCGGTGGCGCACGGCATGATTTCGGCGAAGGAGCGCGTGCTGGGCGTGGGCCAGTTCGACGACTTCATCCAGACCGACGCGCTCATCAACCCCGGCAACTCCGGCGGGCCGCTCTTCAACATGAAGGGCGAGGTGATTGGCGTGAACACCGCCATCATCAGCGAAGGGCAGGGCATTGGCTTCGCGGTGCCCATCAACCTGGTGAAGGACCTGCTGCCCAACCTGCGGGAGAACGGGAAGCTGGAGCGCGGCTGGCTGGGCGTCGTCATCAACGAGGACGGCGCGGATGCCACCGAAACGGCCCCGGTGGTGAAGGACGTCTACCGCGGCAGCCCCGCCGCCCAGGCGCACATCCGCCCCGGGGACCGGCTGGTGGCGGTGAACGGCCGGCCCATTGGCAGCTACCTCCAGCTGCTGCGCAAGGTGGCGCTGCTGGCCCCGGGCACGGAGGCCAAGCTGACGCTGCTGCGTGACGGCGGCACCCAGGAGGTGGCGGTGCGGCTCGTCGCCCGGCCCGCGCAGGAGGCCACCGAAGGGCTCTCCAACCGGGGCGGCAGCAGCGCCAACGACCTGGGGCTGGTGCTGCGGGACCTGACGCCGGAGGTGGCCGCGCCCCTGGGCTACGAGGCCTTCCTGGGCGCGCTCGTGTCCGGCGTGGTGCCGCGCAGCCCGGCGGAGCAGGCCGGCCTGCGCGCGGGCGACGTCGTCATGGAGGTGAACCGCCGCCGCGTGAAGGATACCGCCGCGGTGAAGGCCGCCCTGGAGCGGGGCAGCGCCGGGGCCAGCATCCTCCTGCGCGTCCAGCGGGGCGACGCGCTCCAGTACATCGCCATCGCCCGCTGAACCGGCTTCGGGGCCGGGCGCGCTACCTGCCGCCCGCGTCCTTGCCGTTGAGCCACAGCCCCAGCTGGTTGCCGGTGCGGCCCTCGGTGACGAGGACGGCCTCGATGCGCGCGTTGACGCCGTAGTTCTTCCCGCCGCCCTTCTTGGGCAGCGACCACACCGACTGCGGCGTGAAGACGACCTGCGCGCGCACGCCCCGCGCCATGAACATGCGGTTGAACGTGCCGCCGTTCCACATGTCCGGCGCCGTGCCGCTCACCGTGAGGTAGTTCATCACCGGGTTGCCCTGCGCGTCCGTCTTCTTCGGCGCCCCGTGGCAGAGCCCGTACTTCCCGCCCGAGAAGAAGGGCGTGATGTTGATGGTGTACTCGTTGGTGCCGGGGTTGAAGTCGCCCGGGGACACCATGCCCGCGTCGTCCTCGGTGACGATCATGTACAGGCGCTTGCCCGTGTACTTCTTGCGGAAGGCCTCCGCCTGCTGCTTGCACTGCGGATCCACGAGCGCCCCGTCACACTCGCCCACGTACTTCTCCAGGAAGGCCCCCAGCCCGCCCAGGGGCTCGGACTCGTCACGCAGCTTCGCGAAGCGTGAGTCGACGTCGGCCAGGGCGAGCGTGGGCACAAGGAGGGCGAAGGCAGCGGCCAGGATGCGATTCACGGCGGGAAACTCCGGAAAAAAGGGGGGAAGGACAGCCCGGGGATGGTGCCACTCCCGCCGCGCCGGGGGCAGCGCTTTCCCGTGAACCGGAACATGGTGAGTCACAGTGCGTCAGGGTGGATGTAGGTGATTATTTTGCCTACATCTGGCTACCGTGTAGTTTGCCCCTGTCCCCACCTGTTTCGGAGCCCTCCCCGCATGAACACGCAGCCCCAGGAACGCCGCTCCCACCTGCGCTTCGACAAGATCTTCACCGTGTACCTGTCCACCCAGGACGGGATGATGCGGGGCATCGGCCGCAACATCAGCGCGCGGGGCATGTTCATCGAGGTGCGCGACTCGCTGGGGCTGGGCGAGAAGCTGAAGGTGACGTTCGCGGGCGAGGACGGCACGGAGATGACGTGCCTGTGCGAGGTCCGCTACCAGGTGGCGCTGGCCTTCGGCCGCAAGGACGGGCGGCCCGGCAACAGCCGCGGCGTGGGCCTGCGCATCGTGGCCTACGAGACCCTGGACGACGCGCCGCTGCTCCTGGTGGACCGCGAGCGGGTGATGCACTGAAACACCACGGGGCACGGCCCTTCCCCCATTGAGCGGGAAGACACCGTGCCCCGAGGGGGCGACGCAGGAGACGGCTTTGCGCCGGTTACTGCGAGAAGCCTTCCAGCAGGTAGTGGGCTTCGATGCGCTTGAGCGCGAGGATCATCGCGGCGCAGCGGCTGTCCACCGGCTTCCCGATGCAGTACGGGCGGCTGTCGTGCATCTCCGTCTTGCGCGGCTGGTTGCGCGAGATGTCCCGGATGATGCGGTAGTTGCGCTTCATGGCGCGCTCGAGGCGCTGATCGACTTCCGCCTCGCTCCAGCGCTCCATGCGCTTGTTCTGGATCCACTCGTAGTAGGACACCGTCACGCCGCCGGCGTTGGCGATGATGTCCGGGATGAGCTCGATGCCGCGCTTCTGCAGGACGCGGTCGGCCTCCGGAGTGGTGGGGCCGTTGGCGCCTTCCGCGACGAGCTTGACCTTGAGGCGCTCCGCGACGTCCGCGGTGATCTCGCCGCCCAGGGCCGCGGGGACGAGAATGTCCGCCTGCACGTCCCAGAGGTCCTTCTTCTCGATGCGCTGGGCGCCGGGGAAGCCCACGACGGAGCGCTTGAGGTTCTTGGGGTCCGTCACGTACGCGGACAGCGCGCTCACGTCGATGCCGTCGCCGTTGAAGATGGAGCCGTCGGCGTCGTTCACCGCGAGCAGGCGCGCGCCCATGTTCGCCAGGATGTTGGCGGCGTGGCTGCCCACGTTGCCGAAGCCCTGGAGGACGAAGGTCTTGCCCTTCACGCTCTCGCCGCGGTCGGCGTAGTAGTCCTCGATGCAGAACGCGACGCCCTGGCCGGTGGCCTTGCCGCGGCCTTCCGAACCACCGATGCGCACGTCCTTGCCGGTGACGATGCCGCGCAGGTTGTGGCGCTCGCGCTCACCGTCGGAGAACTGGCGGTACAGGAGCGCCATGATCTCCGGGTTGGTGCCCACGTCCGGCGCCGGGATGTCGATGTTCGGCCCGATGAGGCTCTTGAGCCGGTACATGAAGCGCAGGGTGATGGCCTCGATCTCCTCGCGGCCGTACTCGCGCGGATCCAGCTGGATGCCGCCCTTGCCGCCGCCGAACGGGACCTCCGCGATGGCCGTCTTCCAGGTCATCTCCGCGGCGAGCGCCTTGAAGAGATCCAGGGACACCTCGCGGTGGTAGCGCAGACCGCCCTTGTAGGGGCCACGGGCCTGGTTGTGCTGGACGCGGTAGGCCTTGAAGCGCTGCGACTCACCGGGGACCAGCTGGTACACCAGACCGTCCGGCAGCCGCAGGTGGCCGTGGCGGATGGCGACGTCCGAGCCCAGCAGGGCGCGGCCGTTCAGGATGAGGTTGCCGTTGGCCAGGCGCTCCAGGCCTTCGGGGTTGCGCACCTGGGTGACGGAGAGGTCGGCGAAGGACTTCGCCGCCTCCGCGGACAGCGGCACGAGCCGGTCCTTGAGCTTCGCGGTGACGTAGAAGATGTGCTCGTAGTCGGGCTCTTCGAGTTCCAGACGCACCCGCTTGTCCAGGCCGATGAGATCCGCCGCGTAATTGAAGATCTCCATCGCCTCCGTGTAGATGGTGCGCTTGGGCGTAGGGGCCGGGGCGCGCATGAAAGTCTCTTCGCTGGCCATGATGGAACGTGCTCCTTGAGGGCCCACCCGGATGGGGGCCACTGGGAAAGCGGCGCCCTTATGAGCACAGCCGCCACGGGGATTCAACCAGTCTGGCGCCAGGCCATTTCTCCGAATTATGGAGAAAAGTCGCGGGCTTAGCCGACGCGGTGTGTCAGCCCACCGGATGCACCGTGTCACGAGTGTCAGACTGGTGGGTGGGGATGGAGGAGGGCGCTTGAAAAGTCGCGGAGAAACTCCTTGCCGGGTCCGGATACGGATGGTACTTACGCGCCGCCTCGGTGCGCCGACATAGCTCAGTTGGTAGAGCAACTGATTCGTAATCAGTAGGTCTCCGGTTCAAATCCGGATGTCGGCTCCAAGAAGAAGAAGGCCGGTTGCCCCTGTGGCAGCCGGCCTTTTTCGTTTTCGCGCTCCGGAGATTCGCATGCGGCTGCCATGGCTGGTGCTGGCCCTGTTCTGGGCGCTGGCCGGGTGCGGTGGCGGGGCGAAGGTCGTCCGGCTCGACACGGGGCGCGGTGCGCCGGTCGTCCATGTGCCTCGTGCGGAGGGATCCGTCCTTCGGGTCGCGCTCGGTGGGGATGCTCTGAAGGAGGCGGTAGCTGGGCTGGCCCCGGGCCTTCGGCTGTCGCCGCGAGCCCAGGAAGCGGCACGGCGCCTCTTCGAGGTGGAGCCTCGGAGCGGTTCGTATCTGGTGGACGTGCAGCGCCGCCGCATCACGCCGCTCGGGCCTGGGGATCAACTTGCGGCTGAGTCATCGCCGCCCGATGTGGAGCTGACTCGCGCGTATCTGCGTTGGTGTGGCCGGACCGGACGGACGGGTGACTGTCTGGGGCTCCTGAAGGAGAGCCTGGTTGTCGCGGGGGATGCGCGCTTCGCCCTGGCGCTCGCGTTGGCGAAGGGGGCGGTGCTCGACGAGCTGTGGGACGCAGTGAAGGACATGGCGAATCCTGAAGCGCTGGTGCAGGCCGCGCTCTGGACTGCGGCCACGTATGCGTTGCTCTGGACCGTGCCGGAGCCCGCGACGAAGGGCGTGGCGGCGGTGCTCACGGCGGCGCTCATTGGCTACGTGGGCATCGACACGTTCTGGGCACTCATCCAGGGCTTCCGGCACCTGATGGCGGAGTCGGACGTGGCGTTGACGTTCGATGAGCTGCGGGGGGCGGGGAAGCGGTTCGGAAAAGTGATGGGCCGTCAGGCGGCGCGGGCGTTCGTGATGCTGGCGACGGCTGCGATTGGGAGTACGGGCGCGACGCTTGGGGCGAAGCTCCCGGGCTTACCAGGGGCGGGCGGGGCCGCGGTCCGGGCTGAGGCGGAAGCCGGCGTCGTCTACGCGGCGGTGGGACAGGTCGAGTCCGTGGCCGTGGCGGCGGACGGATTCACGTTCGGCCTCGCGCCTGGCGCCGTGGCCATGTCGTCGGGTGGAACACGCGGCGGGAGTGCTTCCTCTGGATTCAAGGCATGGCAGACACACCGGGGCATGACGAAGGCGCGAGGAAGCGCGGGCCCGAGCAGGGAGTGGCACCACATCGTCGAGCAGACCGAAGGGAACGTTCGTCAATTCGGGCCTGACGCGATTCACAATACCGAGAATGTCGTCGCCCTGGACAAGACGCTCCACGACCTGGTCAGCGCGTTCTATTCAAGGAAGCGTGCCTTCATCACCGGCTCCCCGGACATGACGATTCGAGAGTGGCTGAGTACGCAGCCGTATGCAGCTCAGCGGGAGTTTGGCTTGCTCGCGATTGAGAACATCAAGGCAGGGATGTGGCGATGACCCTGGAAGCCCTCGTCAAGCAGTTCGCCGATAACGTTGCCGCACAGACTGATGCCATTTTCCAGCCTGGAGCCGACCCGGACGATCGTCACGGCAGCCTCTACATCCAGGCGTTCAAGGAACTTCGTGCCCATGGTGATGCAGGGCGTGAGGCGCTTGCGCGCCTGTTCATGCATGAAAGGGCGGACGTCAGGGTCGCGGCTGCTTCATTCTTGCTTCGCTATCGGACCGCTGAAGCCAAGGCTGTTTTGGATGAGGTGGCTCAGCGGAAGGGGTTCTTTGCTTTCGAGGCGGGGCAGGCGCTGAAACGCTGGGAAGAGGGCACCTGGGCGCTGGATCCGGAGTAACGGGCCCGCGCCTACCCTGGATCCCGAGGCCGGCTCCGGCCGCCGGGGCGGCTCCACGGCTCCCGGGGGAGGGTGGCCCTGGCTGGCGGACCCCCTGGAGACCTGAACCCGCCGATAAGCGCAAGGCTGCCCGCCGGGCTCCTTCCTCTGGTACGGAGGGGGAATCTGTCGCACAACATCGCCCGTTAACTGGCGCGTTCGGGTGGTCTAGAACGCCGCCGGCCCTCTTCTGGAGCAACAACCGTGAGCAGTCTCATGAAGGAGTCCGTGCTGCGCGTGCACCACTGGACTGACACCCTCTTCAGCTTCGTCACCACGCGGGACCCGGGTTTCCGCTTCGCCAGCGGCCAGTTCACGATGATCGGCCTGGAGGTCGAGGCCCGCCCCCTGCTGCGCGCCTACAGCATGGTGAGCGCCCACTACGACGACCACCTCGAGTTCCTGAGCATCAAGGTGCCCGGCGGGCCCCTGACCTCCCGGCTGCAGCACCTGAAGGAGGGCGACAATATCCTGGTCAGCAAGAAGGCGACCGGCACGCTCGTCCTCAAGCACCTGCTGCCCGGCAAGAACCTCTACATGCTGAGCACCGGCACCGGCCTGGCCCCCTTCCTCAGCCTGGTGAAGGACCCGGAGATGTACGAGCAGTTCGACCGCGTCATCCTCACGCACACCTGCCGCCGCGCCGAGGAGCTGGCCTACCACGACCTCTTCCTCCACGAGCTGCCCCACAACGAGTTCTTCGGGGAGCTGGTGAAGCAGAAGCTCACGTACTACCCGAGCGTCACGCGCGAGGACTTCCGCAACACGGGCCGTATCACCGACCTCATCCGCAGCGAGAAGCTGTTCAACGACGTGGGCCTGCCGCCGCTGAACCCGGAGGTGGACCGCGTGATGCTCTGTGGCAGCCCCGGCATGCTCTCGGACCTCACGACCATGCTGGAGGAGCGCGGCTTCCGGGAGGGCACCCCCGGAGAGGCCGGCCACTACGTCACGGAGAAGGCCTTCGCGGAGCGCTGAAGCGGCCACGGCCCGCCGCCTACTTGAGCGGGTTGTAGCCGGGCTTCTTGTAGAGGCGGTCCCACTGGCCGGCGATCTCCGGCCGGTAGACCGTCTCCGCCCAGTCCGTCGGGGAGACCTCCTCGATGGCGACCGAGATGGAGCCCTCCGCGCTGCCGAGGGCCTCCATCACGTCCTTCACGATCCGCTCGGCGAGCTGGGCCTTCTGCTGCTCGGACTTGCCGGGGTAGAGCTTCACGGTGACGTGGGGCATGGACCGATCCTCTACTTCTGGGACGGGGCCTTCGCGGGGAGGCCGGACCTGAATGGGCTTTGAACCCAGGTTTGACAATGAGGGCGATGTGAAGCTCTACACCTGGGCTTCAATCCCTTTGCAACGGGATGGTTCGCTTGCAAGGCATTGAATTGCAAGCGCATGCTTGCTTTCGATATTCAGACAGGCGCGGTACTCACCGAGAGGAGCTCCCGATGCTGACGCGTGTCGTGAAGAGTGCTTTCGTCGTGATGGGGCTGTCCCTGGCGCTGGCCTGCGGTGGAACGGAGGCGGCGGACGCCGAGCAGACGGAAGGCATCTCTGCCGATGTCCAGGGTCCCACGACGGAGGCGGTCTCCGATGACGTCTCTGCCCAGAACAAGCCGGGCTGCGGCGCCTGGAAGCAGCCGTGTTGCGAGTTGAAGTATTGCAACTCCGGGCTCGAATGCGATCCCTCGACCCTGAAGTGCCTGCTCTAAAGCCATTCCGGCTGCTGGCCACCTGTGTTCTGGTGGCCGGCAAATGGAAGGGCTGCGAATGAGATATCTGCTGCTCCTGATTCCGCTGCTTTCGAGCTGTGCCTCTTCACCCAGAAGCGAAGCCCCTCCGGTTTCAGACGCCGACCGGATCGTCCGGGAGCTTTGCGACAAACAGCTGGCGCTGCTGGGGGAGGAGTCCCACCATGGCAGTGCCAGGACCGTGGCCTTCAAGGCGGAGTTGACCCGCCGGCTGGTGGAGGAGTGCCAGTACGACGCCTTCTTCATCGAGACAGGCACCTACGACTTCCTCCACATCCAGACGCTCTTGAAAGCGGGCCAGCCCGTCAGCGATGACATGCTCACGACTGCCATTGGCGGGATGTGGGCCAGTCCGGAGATGGCACCTCTGATTCCATTCCTGTCCGCGCGGCTCCGGGCGGGGACCCTCGCGGTCGGTGGAATCGATGATCAAATCAACAGTGGCACCTGGGCGCAGAAGGAGATGGCGCGTGAACTCATCCCCTGGTTCAACGGCCTGGGGCTGGCGGAGTGCGGAGCGGACTTCGATTGGCACCTGGCCTGGCGGTACGACGAAGCCCGCCCGTACACGGCGGAGACCCCGAAGGTCCTCCTGGGCTGCGCGAAGGCGTTGGAGTCGGCGTTCTCCAGGCCCGGAGCGGCAGCGACGCAAGAGCAGCTGCAGCTGGCCCGCAATCTGGTGCGGAACCTCACCCGTGAGGCCGCCGCGCGGGCCCGGAAGCAGGCGCAGCCGGATGCGCCCAGGGACTGGGGTGATGACGTCGCGCGAGATCGCTCCATGTTCATGAACCTGGAATGGCTCCTGTCCCAGTCCCCCCAGCCCCGGAAAGCCATTGTCTGGACCGCCACCGTTCATGCCGCGAAGGACATGTCGAGCCTGGAGGCGGACGACCGGCAGCGGATCCCCTTCGGCACCTATGTCCGTGAGCGCTTCGGGGACCAGTCCTTCGTGCTGGGGTTCTCCGCGAGCTCCGGGAGGTATTCCATCGGAACCAGCTCCCACACGTTTGACCTCGCACCCGCGACGCCCGATTCGCTGGAGGGCCAGGCGTTCTTGAACCACGCCGCGGACACCCGGTATCTAGATGGGCGCCAGCTTCGTGAGCTTGGACCCAGCGTGGCCCGTCCCCTGAACTATTCGGCGTGGATGGAGGCCCCCTGGGCAACGGTCATGGATGGGCTGCTGATCGTCCGGGAGGAGTCCCCTTCGCGCAAGGCGCCCCGCTAACGCCCCTTCGTCGACGATAGGACAGCCTCGGGGGAGGGGGCGTCACGTGCGCCCCTCCGTCCGTCAGACATCGCCATGCACCCGGGGGCGGCTCTCCCTGGAGGGATGGGCATGCATAGCGTGCGTCTCCCTGCCCGGAGGCCGGCGATGGCTCGACCGCCCAGACCGAAAATGCCTCCCCCTGAGCGCGCCCATGTCCCCGCACTTCCGCCGACGCTGTCTCGTGGCCCTGCTGGTGCTGTTCGCGGGTGCCCTGGCACTCCTTCCCTTGCGTGCCAGTGCCCAGATGCAGCCCCGGTCACCCTGCGCTGAGGACGCTGTCGCGGCGTCAGAGCACGCTCTTGCCGAGCGCCAGCACCACCTCGAGGAAGCGCCGGTCGGCGAGGAGCAGGGGCACCATGGGCGCCATGGCCGCGGCGACGACGGCCAGCGCCGCGCGGATGTCCACCGGGAACCAGCGCATGTCGCGCGCCGCGGTGAAGGACGTATTCAGGTCCGTTTGCGAGGAGAACTCGGGCGCGCCCAGCGGCTCCAGTCCCTTCGGTATCTCGTGGTGGAACCACCGCTGCTCGAAACGCCGTGAGTGCCAGGACGCCACACCCGAGTAGGCATGGTCCCCCCTTCGCTTCGCCATCAAGAGCTGACGGAAGAAGAACATCATCGGCGAGAAGACGACGACCAGGCAGATGAGCGCGAAGGCGAACAGGTGAAGGGCGTAGCCGGAGAGGTTCGCGCTGGAGGCGTGCACCAGACGCTGCGCGGTGAGCGTGGCGGACAACGCGAGGACGATGACCGAGAAGCTGGCCTGGGATGTGCCCAGGAAGCCCAGGCCGCCCGTCGCGTCCGGATGGGTGGGCACGAAAGCGAGCGGCAGCCTGGAGACCTTGAACAGGAACATCGCCCACAGGATCGCCCGCCACAGCCAGCGCAGGAGCAGGAACCGGATGATCGGCATGCTCACCGCGAGGTACCACCACCCGGCCAGGGTGAGCGGGCCCCCGGGCTCCGCATGGAGCCAGGCCGGACGGTTCGGCAGGTAGGGCACGTGCACGAAGGACGGGGCGAAGGCGATGACCATCAACCCGGCCTCGATGAGGCCGTTTCGCCGCCCCCGCGTGGCGTCGCGAGCAATGGCCTCGTAGCGGGGCAGGTGCTTCGCATCAATCAGCTCCGAGATGACGAAATGGCGCACGGCCGCCGCGAGGCGCATGTCGATGTAGCCATCGGCCGCGACGAGCAGCGGTAGGGACACCAGGAACTCGACATGGGTCGCCACGTTGCGCAGGAAGGCGTGTGCCAGCTGCCCTCCCTCCAGGAGCGACAGGACGAGGAGCGGCAGCCAGCTCACCAGCACCAGGACGGCGATGCGCGCGGGCAGCGAGACCCGGTCGAGACGGGGGAAGCGGTGCCGCCGGTCGAGCGAGGTTTCCTGGACCAGCGAGAAGTCGAGCAGCGAGGCGGGGACGTCCATGGGCATCCCAAAGCTGTGCCGTGGGAGGGGCTCCCGCCAGTCGGCGAAGCAACCAGGCCGGGCAAAGGCAGGTCACCTGCCGCGCTGTCGCATCAGCTCGAGCAGGGCCAGCGCATCGCCGCCCTGGCCCGCGAGCGCTTCCATCATTCCCGCCTGGTCTTCCGCGGAGCGGTTCTGGCCCAGCTTGAACTTGCCCTGCAATTCCTCGATGGGCAGCTCGAAGCCGACGATGTGCTCCAGCAGCTGCGCGCGGACCTCCTCCGGCAGGTGGGCCGCGTGGCCGGGGGCTCCGCTCGCGGGCTCGTACTGCGCCAGCATCAGGTCGATCAGCTTCGACAGCTCCGCCTGCGTGTCGAAGATTCGCGGACGCCCGAGCGCGTGCACCACCGCGTAGTTCCACGTCGGCGCGGAGGGCTGCTCCTTGTACCAGGTGGGGGAGATGTACGCGTGGGGCCCATGGAAGACACAGAGGGCCGGCCGCTCGCCGTCGAAGTCCTTCCAGTGTGGATTGGCGCGCGCCACGTGCCCCAGCAGCGTGCCCTTGCCGCCCCGGTCCGGCACCAGCATCAGCGGCAGGTGCGAGACGTTGATCCCCGAGCCGTGCGAGATGACCGTGCTGAAGGCGTGCTGCTGCATGAACGCGTGCAGCGTGGGGAGGTCCGACTCCTGGAAGCTTCGGGGCGTGTAGAGCATGCGGTCCGGACAGCCTTGCACGCCCCCGAGGGTGGGAGAAGCAGCTCGCTACGGTCCGCGGGCCTGCTCCTGCGACGGCAGGCCCAGGGCGGCCGCCAGCTCCGTGAGCTTCGCCTGCACCTTGCGCATGTTGTCCGGGCCCATGCGCAGCAGGTGCTTCTCCGCCGCGCCCAGCGCTTCCAGGTTCGGATCCGCGTAGACGTAGAGCGCGCCCTTCGGCGTGAGCTCCGGAGGCGTCTTGGGGACGGGGACCCGGGTGAGACGCACAATGGCTTGCGACAGGGTCGTATCCAGGCTCCGGCCCGGCGGGGCCAGCTCCGCGTGGGCGGCGTCCAGGAGCGGCTTGAGCTCCTGATACACCTGTCCCGCCTTCTTCGTGTCCAGGGAGGTGATGACGCGGGCCACTCCGTCGTAACGGGTATGGCTTTCCGGCGCCGCCACCGTGTGGCCGTGACGCTTTGTCACGCGGAAGGTCCCGGCGGGCGCCATGAAGGACAGGGGCATGCGCGGGCTCTGGCCTTCGGCGACCAGGTTCACGGACGCGGCGAAGCGGCGGGCCAGGTCCTCGGAGGACAGCCAGCGCGCGTAATCCGCGTCGCTGGAGAGTCCCTTCAACAACTCCCTCACGCGAGCGTCGGTGCCGGAGAGCTGCACCGCCGGGGGCGCGGGCGGCGCCGGGGGCGTGGGCTCCGCGATCGCCGGCGTAGGGGTGGGAGGCGGCTCCGGCGTGCGCAGGAGGAAGTAGCTTGAACCGCCCAGGAGCGCCACGGCGGCGGCGATGCCCAGGGGCCAGCGCAGGGAACGGACGGGAGACGGCGGGAGGGGGGCGTTTTCGCTGGGGCTCATGTGGATGGGGGCTCGGTGGGAGGTCGGAGAAAGGGACTACAGCTCGCCAGCGCGGGCCTGTTCGGCCAGGCGGAAGGAGAACTCCGCGCGGCGGTTCTTCTCAGGCGTGTTCGCGTCCGCGGGCCGCTCCTCGCCGTAGGAGATGACGGAGATGCGGCCGGGCTCGACGCCCAGGTTCACCAGGTAGGCGCGCACGCTGGCGGCGCGGCGCTGGCCCAGCGCGATGTTGTATTCGGTCGTGCCCAGCTCGCAGGTGTGGCCCGCCACCGTCACCTTCGCGAGGCTGCGCTGACGCAGGGCCTGGGCGATGCGCGACAGCTCGTCGGTGGCCTCGGCGGGGAGGAGGGAGGAGTCGAGCGGGAAGTAGATGGGCGCGGCGTTGAGCGCCGCGAGCGCCTGCTCCGTGTCGTCAGGCGTGGGCAGCGCCGCGTTGCCACGGTCACTGGCGGTGGGGGCCGGCGTGTGGGCCGCCGCGTCGGTGGTGCTGGTGTTGGCCGCGCGCCTGGCGCAACCAGAGAGGCCAATGACTGACATCAGGAGGAACAGGTGGGTTCGGTTCATGCCCTGATACATGAGCAAGGGCTGTGCCGCGGTCCCTCCGTCTGGCGTCTCGCGCGGGGTGGCGCGATGACTCGCAAAGCGCGTCGTCCTAGCGTTGCGAAACGCCGCTGTCCGTCTTCTCCCGGCGGTGGATGGTGGAGACATCAATCCCCAACAGCTCCGCCGCGCGCGTCTTGTTGCCTCCACAGCGGGCAACCACCCACGCGATGTATTCACCCTCCAGCTGTCTCAGCGGCACCACCTGTCCGTGGGCCGCGGCCAGCGGGTGGACCTCCGGCGCGGCGTCCGCGGTGTGCAGGCGCAGCTGGGCCAGGTCCACGGTGGGCTGCGCGCCCAGGACGACCAGTCGCTCCACCAGGTTCTCCAGCTCGCGCACGTTGCCGGGCCAGGGCATGCGCGTGAGCGTGGCCACGACCTCCGGGGACAGGGCGGTGACGGCGGAGCGCGGATTGCGGGCGAGGGCCTGCGCCACGAAGTGCTCCGCGAGCTTGGGGATGTCCTCCATGCGCTCGCGCAGCGGCGGCACCCGGAGCGAGACGACGTTGAGCCGGTAGAAGAGGTCCGCCCGGAAGCGGCTCTCCTTCACGCGCGCGTCCAAATCCTGATGCGTGGCGGCCAGGATGCGCACGTCCACGCGGCGCGAGCCATCCGCGCCCACGGCGCGCACCTCGCCGTCCTGGAGGACGCGCAGCAGCTTCGCCTGGAGCTCCGGGGGCATGTCCCCGATTTCGTCGAGGAAGAGCGTGCCTCCGTCCGCCTCCACGAAGAGGCCCCGGCGCGTGGTGGTGGCGCCGCTGAAGGCGCCCTTGATGTGGCCGAACAGCTCGCTCTCCAGCAGGGCGTGGGGCAGGGCGGTG
This sequence comes from Corallococcus sp. CA054B, assembly GCF_003611625.1. Classification (NCBI taxonomy): domain Bacteria; kingdom Pseudomonadati; phylum Myxococcota; class Myxococcia; order Myxococcales; family Myxococcaceae; genus Corallococcus; species Corallococcus sp. CA054B. Next base: position 10,079 of record NZ_RAVY01000033.1, on the reverse strand, counting down.
CAGTTGACCGCCACGAAGGGCGCCTGGCTCCGGGGCCCCTCGGAGTGGAGCGCCCTGGCCACCAGCTCCTTGCCGCTGCCGCTCTCGCCCCGGATGAGCACCGGCGCCTCCGAGGCCGCCACGCGGTCGATGAGCTCGTAGAGCGTCCGCATGGGCGCGCTGTGGCCCAGGAGCGAGCCCAGGCCGCCGCGCTGGGCCACCTGGCGCTTGAGGTCGCGGTGCTCGGTCCGCAGGCGCCGGGACTCCAGCGCGCGCCCGACGTGGAGCAGGACCTCGTCCAGGCGGAAGGGCTTGGTGAGGTAGTGGTAGGCGCCGCGCCGCATCGCCTCCACGGCGCTCTCCACCGCGCCGAAGGCGGTCATCAGGAGCACCGGAAGCTCCGGGTCGTGCCGGCGCGCCGCCGCGAGCACGTCCAGCCCGTCCACCTCCTCCATGCGCAGGTCGCACAGGACGACGTCGTAGACGCGGGCCCGCAGCTGCGCGATGGCGTCCGCGCCGCCCGTGGACAGGTCCACGCGGTAGCCCGCGTCCGTGAGGGGCTCCTTCAGCATCTGTCCCATCTCCTCGTGGTCATCCACCACGAGGATGCGCGCGCTAGACGGCATGCCGTTCCTCCCAGCCGGAAGCGGCGGCCACCGGCCACCGCAACGTGACGACGGTGCCGCGGCCGGGCTCGCTTTCGACCCCCACCTGGCCACCGTGGTTGCGGACAATCTGTGCCACCACGCTCAGCCCCAGGCCCGTGCCCTGGCCCCGCTTCTTGGTGGTGAAGAAGGGGTCGAACACCTGGTGCAGGTGCTCCGGCGCGATTCCCCGCCCATCGTCCTGGACGCGGATCTCCACCGCCTGGGCGTCTGCCGCCATGCACGCCGTGGCGCTCAGCCGCACGTGGCCTCCGGCGCTGCATGCGTCACAGGCGTTGAGGGTGAGGTTGAGCAGCACCTGCTGGAGTTGATCCGCGTCCGCCGCCAGGCTGGGCAGCCGCTCGGGCACGTCCAGCTCGAGGTGGACGTGCCGGCGCTCGGCCTCCACGTCGAGCAGCTCCTGGAGGCCTCGCACGAGAGGCGCCAGGGGGACGACGCCGGCCCGCGCGGGCTGGAGGCGTGAGAGGTCCAGCAGCTGGCGGATGATGCGGCTCACGCGGTCTATCTGCGTGACGATGGCGTTGAGGCCCCGGCCCTGCGGGTGCTCCACGCCGCCCACCTTCTGGAGCATGTATTCGGCGTGGCCCCGGATGATGCCCAGCGGCGTGCCGATTTCATGGGCCACGCCCGCGGCGAGCACGCCCACCGTGGCCAGCTTCTCCGCGCGCAGGAGCTGATCCTCCAGCATGCGCACGTTGCTCAGGTCCTCCAGCACCAGCAGCGTGCTCGCCTCTCCGTCGCCGTGCTCCAGCGGGACGGCGTGGACGTTGAACTGGTCCTTCTCGTTGAAGAGGCTGAGCGGCTCGCCGTGCAGGCTGCGCACGGCGCCCTTGTCCCGCGCGGCCAGCACCAGCGCCGTCAGCCGCTGCACCGCGGCCGTGGGCGCGGTGGGGAAGGCCTCCGGGAGGGTGCTCCCCACGGCGGTGGCCGGCAGGCGCGCGCGCAGGGCCTGGTTCACGGCGCTGATGCGGCCCTCGCGGTCGAGGGCCAGGATGCCCGTGGGGATGTGGTCGAGGATCTTCTGTGTCTTCTCGTGCAGGTGCGCGAACCTCGCGGCGTGGCGCAGGGTCTCCCGCAGCGCCACCTCCCGGCGGTTGGCGAGCACCACGTAGGTCCCGAACGCGACGAGGAACACCGCCACGAGCAGCGCCGCCAGCGACAGGCGCAGCACCAGGGTGCGCTCGTGGGCGCGCAGGGCGCTGGTGGAGGAGAGCGTGGCCACGGACCAGGAGGCCTCGCCTCGCATGCGCAGGGGGCGGAACGTGGCCACCGCGTCCGCGGACCCCAGGCCCAGGCGCGTGGCCTCCGCCTCGTTGATCCGCAGCGACCCTGCCGCGCCCGCGCGCATCCGCGCCACCAGGGTGCGCAGGCCCGGCACGAGCGCGCCCGCGGGCTCCCCCAGCCGCCGGTGCCAGGACGCGAGCGCCGGGTCGCTCATGGGCGCGGGCGTACCGTGGGCGCCCAGGAGGAGCAGGCGCGTGTTCTCGTCCACCGTCACCATGCGCAGCGGCGCGAAGAGCGGCTCGGTGTCCACGAGGATGGCGACGGCGCCTCCGCCCCCGGGCAGGTCGGAGTCGATGCGGATGGCGAAGACGCGCATCCACCCGGAGGACGCGGCGCCTTCAATGGGGTACGAGGGAATGACGTGCCCCACCGGGGCCGTGAGCGCCTGCCGCGCGGTGTCCGCGAGCGCCGGGGGATGGACGGCCTCCCTGGGCAGGTGGCGCGACTTGTGGTCGACCAGGAAGAGCCGCTCGTCGCCGTCCGGGCCCAGCACGGCGATGGCCCTGTACTGACCCACGGCCTCCAGCAGGGCGCGCAGCTCGTTGTGATGGTCTCCGGCGGAGCCGGGCTGGGCGAGCAGCTCGCTCGCGAAGCGCAGGTTGTCCCCCAGGTCCTCCAGCGACCGGGCGACGCCGCTGGCGGCCTCCTCCAGCTGGGCCTGCCGGTCGCGCCCGAACTGTTCCACGAGCGCCTGCCGGTCGCGCTGGATGAACCACACGGCTCCGCCCGCCACGCTGGCCAGGGCAACGAGCAGGAGGACGAGGGGGACGAGGAGCCGGTGCATGAAGTGCGAGGGAGTCCACACAACGCAAGGCCCGGGCCAGCCGTTCCCTCCAGGGGCCGGCGCCTTGCATTGCGCCGCGACCGCCGCAAATCACCACACCAGGGCTGGCACTTTGCCGGACCTGTGCGGGGCTGCCCCCTGGCGGGCCTGGGCTAGAGTGGCCGCCCCCTCAAACGGAGACCGAGCCTGAACATGAGCCAGAACCTCTACGACATCCCCCTCACCGGCATCGACGGCGCTCCCCGGACGCTCGGTCAGCACAAGGGCAAGGTCCTGCTGGTGGTGAACGTCGCCTCCAAGTGCGGCCTGACGCCCCAGTACGAAGGACTGCAGAAGCTCTACGCGAGCCGGCAGGGGCAGGGCCTGGAGGTGCTGGGCTTCCCCGCGAACAACTTCATGGGGCAGGAGCCGGGCAGCGAGGCGGAGATCCAGCAGTTCTGCACCTTGAAGTACGACGTGACCTTCCCGCTGTACTCGAAGATCTCCGTGGTGGGGCAGGACAAGCACCCGCTCTACCACGCGCTGACGGGCGCCATCCCGGACGCCACGGGCGAGGGGCCCATGCGCGCGAACCTCAAGGGCTACGGCATCGAAGCCAACCCGAAGCCGGAGGTGCAGTGGAACTTCGAGAAGTTCCTCGTCAGCCGGGATGGCCGCGTCGTGGGCCGCTTCGCTCCGGACGTGACGGCGGAGGATCCGCGGCTGGTCCAGGCCATTGACGCGGAGCTGGCGAAGCCGGCCTGAGCTCAGGCCTCCGGCGCGGGGACTTGGGTCCGTCCGCAGGCGCGGTTGGCCGGGACGGCCAGGTCGATCTTCTTGGGGCGGGGCAGGTGGAGGTTGTTCATCACCTCGATGAACTCCTCGCGGCTCCTGCCCGCGACCCGCGGGTTGTGGCGCTTCTCCTCGCCGATGCTCGTCACCGTGTTGCCGTGGTAGTCGTGCGCGGGGAAGACGAGCGTCGCGTCCGGGAGCTGGAAGAGGACGCGGGTGATGGAGTCGTAGAGCTGGCTCGCGCTCCCGTTCTGGAAGTCGGTGCGGCCGTTGCCGCGCACCATCAGGGCATCCCCGGTGAACACGCGGTCGCCCAGCAGGTAGCTCACGCTGTCGTCCGTGTGGCCCGGCGTGGCGAGCACCTGGAAGGCGCACTGTCCGACGTGCACCGTGTCGCCGTGCTTCACCTGGAGGTCCGCGCATGGGGCCCCGCCCGTGCCAGCCACCACCTGGCACCGCGTGCGCTCTCGCAGCGTGCCGGACGCGGTGACGTGGTCCGCGTGCACGTGGGTGTCGAAGACGTGGGAGAGGACGAACCCCAGCTCACCGACGAGCTTCAGGTCGCGGTCCACCTGCTCCAGCACCGGATCGATGAGGACCGCCTGGCCCGTGGCCTCATCCCCGATGAGGTACGTGTAGGTCGAGGACTCGGAGTCGAAGAGCTGGCGGAAGAGCATGTCGAAGTCTCCGGTCCATGGGGCCATGATACGGGGAGCGGTCCATCGGGCTCCCGGCATCCCTGGATTCTTTGACAAAGACATGTCTTCTTCAATCGTCCTTCCGCTCGTGGGTGGAGTTCTCATCGGGCGGATCCTCTTCCTCGGGGGCCTGCTCACGGGGGGCCTGTTGCTGGCGTGGCTGCGTCCGGGCGGGCTCCCGGCCTCCGGGCCCCTGCCCCTGGGACACCTGTCGCTGCTGGGGAGCGCCGGGCTGCTGGTGGGCTTCGGCTCCCAGCTGGGCAATGGCTGCACCAGCGGCCACGGCGTCTGCGGCATCAGCCGGGGCTCCGTGCGTTCCATCGTGGCCACGCTCACGTTCATGGCCACCGGCGCGCTCACCGTCTTCTTCGTCCGCCACGTGTCCTGACCCATGCGTTCTTCTCTCTTCGCCTTCCTGAGCGGGCTGCTCTTCGCCCTCGGGCTGGGGCTGGGCTCGTGGGGATGGTCGTGGCCCGGCGCCTGTCCGCGTGGCGGCGGGTGAAGCCCGTGAAGCCGCCAGAGGCCGTGCGCGCGTAGTCGCGACCTGGGGCCCGCCGAGGGCGCCCATGATGTGGACCCGGCAACGTGCGTTCGCATCGCAGGGCAGCTGGCGCGGTGGGGGTGTCGTGGGCAGGCTCGCGGCTTGCCCTTATGAACGCTCCCTCATCCACACTGCGCGAGGCGTCCCCATCCCTCAAGCCTTCCTCCGCCTCCGAGCACCACCGCGTGCTGATCATCGGCGGCGGCACCGCGGGCCTCACGGTCGCGGCGCGGCTGCGGCGCAAGGGCGTGCGGGGCGTCGCCGTGATCGAGCCCTCGGCGCAGCACTTCTACCAGCCGCTGTGGACGCTGGTGGGCGCTGGCGCCGCGGACATCGCGAGCACCGTGCGGCCGGAGGCGGACTACATCCCAAAGGGGACGCGGTGGATCCAGGACCGGGCGGAGGAGGTGGACCCCGTCCGTCAGCAGGTGCTCACGCGGGACGGCGCGCGGCTGACCTATGACTTCCTGGTGGTCGCTCCCGGCATCCAGCTGGACTGGGACCGGGTGCGCGGCCTGCGCGAGGCGCTGAAGACGCCGTACGTGTCCAGCAACTACGACTTCCGGCTCGCGCCGAAGACGTGGGAGATGGTGCGGGCGTTCCAGGGGGGCACGGCCCTGTTCACCCATCCGGCCACGCCCGTGAAGTGCGCGGGGGCGCCGCAGAAGATCATGTACCTGGTGGCGGACCACCTGCGCCGCAGCGGGCTCACCGGGAAGTCGCGCGTCGTCTTTGGCTCGGGGGCCAAGGCGCTCTTCGGGGTGCAGCCCTACGCGCGGGTGCTGGAGGGCGTCGTGGAGCGCTACGGCATCCAGACGCACTTCAGCCACGACCTGGTGGAGGTGCGCGCGCACAGCCGTGAGGCGCTCTTCGCGGTGACGCGCGACGGGCGCCGGGAGTGGGTGACGCTGGGGTATGACCTCCTGCACGTCACGCCGCCGCAGAGCGCGCCGGACTTCATCAAGCGCAGCGCGCTGGCCCATCAGGACGGCCCGAACGCGGGCTGGGTCAAGGCGCACAAGCACACGCTCCAGCACCCCGACCATCCGAACGTCTTCGCCATTGGAGACGCGAGCGACCTGCCCACGTCGCGCACGGGCGCCGCCATCCGGGCGGAGGCGCCGGTGCTCGTGGAGAACCTGGTGGCCGTGATGGAGGGGCGCGAGCCCACGGCCCGGTATGACGGCTATGCGTCCTGCCCGCTGGTGACGGGCTACGGGCGGATGCTGCTCGCCGAGTTCGACTATGACGGCCGGCCCGCGCCGAGCCTGCCGTTCATCAACACGTTCGTGGAGCGCCGCGACCTGTGGCTGCTCAAGAAGTACGGCCTGCCGCGCCTGTACTGGGACTGGATGCTCCGTGGTCGCGCGTGAACACTGGTGGAAGTGAACGCTCGACGGTGGGGGCCCTGCGTGCGAGCGTCACGGCCGTGACGCCCTACGACAAGATCTTCGAGAACAACAAGGCCTGGGCGGAGGAGCAGCTCCGCTCGGATCCGGACTACTTCACCAAGCTGTCGGTGTCGCAGCAGCCGGACTTCCTCTACATCGGGTGCTCGGACAGCCGCGTGCCCGCGAACCAGATCATGGGGCTGGCGCCGGGTGACGTCTTCGTTCACCGCAACGTCGCCAACCTGGTCAACAACGTCGACCTGAACGTGATGTCGGTCATCAACTACGCCGTCCGGCAGCTGGACGTGAAGCACATCATCGTCTGCGGCCACTACGGCTGCGGCGGCGTCCGCGCGGCGATGCAGCCCAAGGACCTGGGCATCCTCAACCCCTGGCTGCGCAACATCCGCGACGTGTACCGGTTCCACAAGCAGGAGCTGGACGGCATCGCGGACGAGACGAAGCGCTACGAGCGGCTGGTGGAGCTCAACGTCCTGGAGCAGAGCATCAACATCATCAAGACGGCCGCCGTGCAGAAGTCCTACCTGACGCGAGGCTTCCCCATCGTGCACTCGTGGGTGTTCGACCTGCGCAACGGCCTCATCCAGGACCTGAAGCTGGACTTCGTCCAGACGCTCCACAGCATCCAGGAGGTCTACGACCTCACGAAGGAGTGAGACCCCGGGGCTGACGACAGCGCCGGGGAGCGCGGCCTGGACCCGCGGAGATGAGGACTCCGCGGCTCAGGGCATGGGTGTTCTCGCTCAACACCTTCGCCGCCGCGATGGCCGCGCTGTTCCTCGGCCTGCGCTTCTCCCTGCCCAGGCCGTACTGGGCGATGATCACCGTCTACGTCGTCAGCCAGCCGCTGTCCGGCACGCTGCGCTCGAAGGCCGTCTTCCGGCTGCTGGGCACGGTGCTGGGCGCGGGGATGGCGTGCGTGCTCGTCCCCAACCTGGTGAACTCGCCGGAGCTGCTGTCGCTCGCGATGGCGCTGTGGGTGGGCTGGTGCCTGTACCTGGCGCTCCTGGACCGCACGCCGCGCAGCTACGTCTTCATGCTGGGCGGCTACACCGCGGCCATCATCGGCTTTCCGGGCGTCTCCTCGCCGGGGCCCTCTTCGACACGGCGCTGGTGCGGGTGGAGGAGATTGGCCTGGGCATCGTGTGCGCCACCGTCGTGCACACCGCGTTCTTCCCGCGCCCGGTGGGACCGGTGCTGCTGGAGCGCATCGATGGCTTCCTCGTGGACGCGGGGCGGTGGGCCCGGGACGCGCTCGCGGGGCGGAGGGACGCGCGCACCCGGCGGGAGTGGCACCGGCTGGCGGAGGATGTCACCGCGCTCCACCTGCTGGCGACGCACCTGCCGTTCGACACCGCGGGCCTGCGTCCTCGGGCCGGAGCCGTGCGCGCGCTGCACGAGCGCATGTCCATGCTGCTGCCCATCCTCTCAGGTGGACCTGTTCGGGCGGATTCGCCGGGGCATCGAGGCGGCGCGCGCGGACACGGAGGCGGTCCAGGCCGCGCTGGACCTGACGCACATCACGGTGGCCGCGGAGACGACCCGGGCGTACGCGAGCGTCTGCTCGGTGGGCAACGAGGTGTCGGTCGCGCGTCGCGTGCTGGCGCTGCAAGAGGAGAGCCTTTCGCGGACGCGGCGGCTGGTGGAGGCGGGGCGGGGGACAGCGCTGGACTTGAGCCGGGCGCGAGCGCAGGTGGAGGTGCTTCGCGCGAACGTGCCTCCGCTGGTGGCACAGCGACGCATCGCGCTGCTGCGGCTGGCGGTGCTCAGTGGCAGGCCGCCCGCGGCGTTTCCCCCGGACGTGGAGGCGTGTGAGGCGCCGCCACGGCTGAGCTCGCCCATCCCGGTGGGGGATGGCGCCGCGCTGCTGCGCAGGCGTCCGGATGTCCGACAGGCGGAGCGGACGTTGGCGGCGGCGACGGCGCGCATTGGCGTGGCGACGGCGGACCTCTATCCCACGGTGAGCTTCGGAGTGTCCGCGGGGTCCGGAGGCCTGCTGGGGTCCTTCGGGCAGGAGAGCACGCTGGGCTGGAGCCTGGGGCCGCTGCTGTCCTGGACGTTTCCGAACACCCGCGTCGCCAGATCGCGCATTGCCCAGGCGGATGCGGCCGCGCAAGGAGCGCTCGCGCAGTTCGACCGCGTGGTGCTCAACGCGCTGCTGGAGACGGAGATCAACCTGACGCAGTACACGCAGGAACTGGAGGGCGTCACCGCGCTCACGGCCGCCCGGGACTTCAGCGCCCAGGCCGCGCGCGAAGCGGACGCGCTCTACCGCGGAGGGCGGGAGGACTTCCTGACGGTGCTCGACGCGGAGCGCACCCGGGCCAACGCCGAGGCGTCGCTGGCTTCCGCGCAGACCCGGCTGGTGTCCGATCAGATCGCCCTGTTCCTGTCGCTGGGTGGGGATGGGAGGAACCGCCGCCCGCGGGTGGACCGTAGGGTGCGCGCGGATGCGCTTCTTCCTGTCCCTGCCGGACGGCCGCTCCCTCGCGCCGCAGAAGCCGGTGGTGTCCGTGAGCTCCGAGCCCGTCGTCCTCTCCGCGCCCGGAGTGAATGGATTCGCTCAGGGCTCGACGATGAAATCGACAGTCATGCTCCCGCCGGCATCGCCGGTGCCATTAGGGCCAACGAAGGGGCTTGCGGTGACGGTGTGATTTCCGATGGAGAACGGCACCGGGGTGTAGTTCCCGGTCGGGGAGTCTCCTCCGAGGGCATAGGGGGCCACGTTCTCCGTCTGGAATGACGGATTGGCATCGAAGCCGAAGATCACACTGCCAGCGGACCCGCGCACCACCGCGATAATCGACAACTGCGGCGGCAGACTGGAGAGTTTGAGCGTCTCGCCAGGATGGAGCCACTGGATTGCATTGTCTGTGGTGGCATCGACCAGCATGAGCCCGACCACCCTAACACCCACCTCGACCGCTCCCATGTCGCATGCGCCGTTGCCTGGCCGCGGCTCGCCCCATTGGTCCAAGGGCTCGCAGGCGTCCACGTCAGGCGGTGCGAGGGGAGAGGCTGAGTTGAGCGCCGGGCTGGTAGGCAGCGGGACGTGGGCCTCGGTGAGTCCCCCATTGCTCGCGAGCGGGCCCAGGTCAGCGGGAACGTTCAACTTGAAGGTGCCGATGAAGTTGGTGATGGAGCAGCCGTTGCTGTCCCCGATCAGGTTGTACTTGCTGTCCCCGCCCAGAACTCCGGCGCAGTCGGCGGGTCCGGACTTGAGGTCCGGTCCGGGAGTGCTGCGGTTCCCGGCGATGATGCTGTTCTTCACCACCGTGCTCCCGGAGATGAGATGGATTCCGCCGCCGATGAAGCTCGTGAGGTCGCCGCCCACCCCTGTGTTGTCGGTGATGGTGACGTTGTTGAGCAGCGCGTTGCCGTTTTGTGAGATCCCCCCGGTCCCGGCGGCAGGAGACGTGGCCTTGTTTCCGCTGATCGTGGTGTTGCGCAGGGTCATATTCCCTTGGTTACGAATGCCACCGGCCCGGTTGGACTCATTGCCGGCGATGGTGGAGTCGTAGACCGAGAGTTCGCCATTGTTCAGGATTCCGCCCCCGAATGCCCCGATGGTGTAGTTGTTGAGGATGGAGCTGTTCCGGATGGTGGCGGTGGTCCCAGTGCTGATCGCCAGCCCGCCTCCGCCGGTGAAGCTCTGGTTGTCGCGGACCACCGAATTGAGCAACTGAAGGCTGCCGCCACTGAGCCGGATGCCGCCTCCGAACTGGGCATTCCCACCCTGCAAGGTGAGGTTGACAATCTCCACATTGCCGCCAGTGATGGAGATGACGCTATCGGGGATGTCCTGAGCAATCACGACGCTAAGCCAGAGGAAGTAAGTCCTGTCAGGGGGTAGAGTTGCCGCTCCTCCGGTTATGCGGAAGGAGCGGCGAAGTGCCCCACCAGCACCGAGCGTTGGAACTGACGGCGGCCGAGCGGCGTGGGCTG
>NZ_RAVY01000339.1:0-4905 GCF_003611625.1 Corallococcus sp. CA054B | reverse complement strand
CGGACGAGGTCTACCAGAGCCTGGAGCCTGCCCACCGCCTGGTCTACGGCTACGGCCTGGTCGCCTGGGAGTTCGTCCAGGGGGCCCGGAACTGGGCCCTGCCCGCGCTGGTGGCGGGGGTGCTGGGGCTGGGGCGGCTGGTGGGGCTGACGGACCCGGCGGGCTACCTGGGGCTGGTGAAGGGCTTCTTCGCCCTGGTGGGCACGGCGACGGCGTGGGCCACGTGGCGGCTGGCCCGCGCGTCCGGGGCCTCCACCCTGGCGGCCTCTGGCGGGGCGGCCCTGTTCGCCCTGGCGTCGGTGCCGCTGTACTTCGCGCCCCGGGCCATGAGCGAGAACGCCTCCGTGCTGCCGGTGGTGCTGGGCCTGGCCCTGGCGCTGCCGAAGGCCGCGTCCCGGCGCTCGCTGGTCGTTGGGGCGTCCCTGCTGGGGCTGGCGGTGCTGCTGCGGCTTCAGAACGGCGTCTTCTGCGTGGGCCTGGTGGCGGTGCTCCTCTGCAGGCGCCAGTGGCGTCAGGCGGGCGTGGCCCTGGCGGTGCTGTCCGGGTGGGCGCTGGCCTTTGGCCTGCTGGACAAGCTCACCTGGGGGCGGTGGTTCCACTCCGCCATCGTCTACCTGGACTTCAACGTGGTGCAGGGCAAGGCGGCCCAGTGGGGCACGGAGCCCTTCGAGTACTACCCGCGCATCCTGCGCACGGCGATGCCGGTGCTGACCGTCTTCACGGCCGCGCTGGCGGTGCTGGCGGTGCCCCGGGCGTGGGGGCTGTCCTTCCTGGCCGCGGCCTTCTTCCTCCTGCACGCGAACCAGCCGCACAAGGAGCTGCGCTTCCTGGTGCCGGTGCTGCCCCTGTTCGCGGCGCTCGCGGGCGTGGGGCTGGACTCCGCCCTGCGGGTGCTGCGCGGCACTCCGGCCAAGGCCACCGCCGCGGTGGCGGTGGTCGCGGGGGCGCTGTTGTCCGGCGCGGGCGTGGGGGCGCTCACCTTCGGGGACGTGGGCCAGTACGAGCGCGTGCGCCCCAAGGACAGCGCCTGGGACGACCAGGGCCACGTCAACCGGCTGCTGGAGGCGGCGGGCCGGCGAGACGACGTGTGCGGCCTCAAGGTGGAGGCGGTGCACCTGGCGTGGACGGGGGGCTACAGCTACTTCCACCGGAAGGTGCCGCTGTATCCCCACACCGGCCCCGGGCGGGACTCCCGCCGCTTCAGCCACGTCATCACCCGGGCGGGCTTCGAGGGCGCGGGCACGCTGCTGGTCCAGGACGGCCCGCTGGCGCTGGTGAAGCTGCCCGTGGCGGACTGCACACCGGACCCCGGCTATTCGTGGCGACTGCCCTGAGCGGGACAGTTGGGACGCGGAAGACCCTTCCGGGCCCCCCGTCAGGTTGGTAAGCCACGGCCATGCCCGAATCCGACTGCCTCTTCTGCAAGATTCGCGATGGCCTCATCCCGGCGAAGGTCGTCTACCAGGACGAAAACTGCCTGGCCTTCGAGGACATCAACCCCCAGGCCCCCACCCACGTGCTGTTCATCCCGCGCAAGCACATCGCCACGGTGAACGACATCACGGCGGAGGACCGGGAGCTGGTGGGCAGCCTCTACATCGGCGCGGCGAAGGTGGCGCGCGAGCGGGGCTTCGCGGACACGGGCTACCGCGTGGTGATGAACACCCAGCGCGATGCGGGCCAGACGGTGTTCCACATCCACCTGCACCTGCTCGCGGGCCGCACCCTGCACTGGCCGCCGGGCTAGCCGCCGTCCTGGCCCGTCCGTCATGTTCAGTGCCCGGTCGTCGCCCCAGTCCCGCCGCGCCTACTCCCTGCTCGCCGTGCTGCTGGCGTCCGTGGCCGGCGCGGTCAACGCCATGGGGTTCGTGGCGCTGGGCGCGCATGCGTCCCACATGTCCGGGAACATGGCCACGCTGGGCGAGTCCCTGGCCCAGGGCCGCTGGGACACGGCGCGGCTGCCCGCGCAGCTGATGGGGCTGTTCGTCGCCGGGGCCTTCTGCGCCACGGCGCTGCTGGATGCCTCAAGGCACCGCACGCGGGGCCGTCACGTGGCCGCGCTGCTGGTGGAGCTGTTCGTGCTGGCCGCCGTGGGCGTGGGCCTCGCGTCCATGCCGGAGACGCGCGCGCCGATGCTGCTCTGGGGCTTCGCCTTCGCCATGGGGCTGCAGAACGCGCTCGTCACCCGGGTGTCCGGCGCGGTGGTGCGCACCACGCACGTGACGGGGATGCTCACGGACATCGGCATCCAGCTGGTGCAGATGCTGACGTGGGTGCGCGACGGGCTCCACGGGAAAGGCGCGCTGGGGGTGTGGCACCGCGTGCGGAACCTGCCCTCCGCCGTGGAGTTCGAGCGCACGCGGCTGCACCTGGGCCTGGTGCTGGCGTTCCTCGTGGGCTGCACGCTGGGCCCCTACCTGTTCCTGCGCCACGGGGCCGTGACGCTGGTGTTGCCGTGCACGGTGCTGGGCGTGCTGGCCGCGCTGGACGCGCGGCTGACCGTGAAGCCCGCACCGTCCCCCACCGCGCCGGGAAGCTAGGGCGACGCGGGCTGGACCACGGGCTGCGCCGGCTGGACCCGGGCCCGCGCGGGCGCGTCCGTGACGTTCGGATTCGCCCCGGCAGGGCCCTGGTCCCTGGGGCGCAGGGCCTGGAGCACGCTGCTGCGCTCGTCCGTCCAGACGTATTCCGGCTCGCCGCGCAGCACCAGCCGGCGCACGCGCGCACGGCTCGTGCTGAAGGTGGAGCCCCAGAAGAACTCCGGGTCCCGGCTCAGCAGCATCCACGAGCTGGCCACCGCGTCGCCGTCGCTGTCTCGCGCGACGAGCGCCGCGGACAGGCCGGCGGCCTGCGCGTGCGCCAGGCTGATGGGCACCAGGTCCAGGTGCTGGTTGCTGATGTGCATCGCCAGCACGCCGTGCGGCGCCAGGTGCTGGAGGTAGAGCGCCACCGCCTCCTTCGTCAGCAGGTGCACCGGAATGGCGTCCGAGCTGAAGACGTCCAGCGCCAGCACGTCGAACTGGCGCGAGCCCTGCTCCAGCTCCTTCTCCAGGGAGATGCGCGCGTCGCCCTCGACGACCTCCACGTGCGCGGGCGTGTCCGTCAGCGTGCTGAAGAAGCCGCCCTGGCCCTTGGCGAGGTCGATGATGTCGGGGTTGATTTCATAGAAGCGCACGTCGTCCCCTGCGGCCATCAACGTCGCGCTGTTGCCCACGCCCAGCCCCAGCATGCCCACGCGCAGGCCGGTGGGCAGCCCCTGCGCCTGACGCGACCGGCGCTGCTCCGCGAGCGCGAGCCCCAGGCCGGCGTCCTTCGTGTAGTACGCCGTGGGGAGGTTGCGGCGCTCCGGGCGGATGTACTGCCAGCCGTGGGTGATGGCGCCGTGGCGCAGGACGTACTGGTGCTGCTGGGGATCGTTCTGGGACAGCTCCAGCACGCGCACCACGCCGAAGAAGTTGCGCGCGGCGAAGCGCACGCGCCCCAGGTCCGTGAGGACGAGCACCGGCAGGTGCACCGCCACGCCCACCAGCAGCGCCCCGCGGAAGAGGCGCTGCGTGCGCGCCACCGCCGTCTCCTCCTTCGGCTTGCGCATCAGCCCCGCGAAGGCCACCGCGCAGCACGCGGCCAGCGCCAGCGGGTGCTCCCAGTAGGTGGTGAAGAGGGCGGGCGCGACCAGGTTGACGAACACGCCGCCCACCACGCCGCCCACGGACACCCAGAGGTAGAAGGCGCTCAGGTAGCGCGGCGCCGGACGGCGCCGGTACAGCTCGCCGTGGCACACCATGGCGCCCGTGAAGAGCGCGGACGCGTGGAAGAGCACCTGCCACCCCAGGCCCAGCGCGGGGCCCTCCTTGTGCGCATACGTCACCAGCACCACGGAGGCGATGAGCCCCACCGAGTACGGCGTGCGCGCGTAGAAGGACTCGCGCGAGAAGGCCAGGATGAAGGTGATCAGGTACACCGCCAGCGGCATCACCCACAGGAAGGGGCCCGCCGCCACGTCCTGGGACAGCTTGTTCGTCGTGGCCAACAGCAGCACCGACGCGCACGTGCTCAGCGCCAGCCACGTCAGCGTGGGCCCTACTCCCGGACGCTGCGAGGCCGATGCCGCGGAGGCTTCGGAGCGGGCTTCCACACCCGGGCTCGCGGAGGTCTCGGGGGCGTTCGTCGCGGGGGCGCGGCGCAGCAGATCCCGGGCGCAGGCGAGGACACAGAGGACGAAGAGCACGAAGCCCGCGGCCCAGCCCCACGCCTGCGCGCTCCGGCCCACCCAGGGCTCCACGAGGAACGGGTAGCCCAGGAGCGCCAGCAGCGAGCCCGCGTTGGAGAGCGCGTAGAGCACATACGGCGAGCGCTCCGGCCGCGCGCGCGCGAACCACGACTGGATGAGCGGGCCGGTGGTGCTGAGCACGAAGAAGGGCAGGCCCAGCGTGGCGGCCAGCATCCGCATCAACCGGAGCACGGGCAGGTGGTCGTCCACGGGGCGCCAGCCGTCCCCCGGCGCCAGCGGCGAGCCCGTCCACGAGGCCCGCGCCGCGAGCGCCGCCAACGCCACCACCAGCAGGCTCAGGTGCAGGGCGGCCTGCGCGCGCGGGCGCAGCCGGGAGGCCACCGCGTGTGCGTAGGCGTAGCCCGCGAGCAGCACGGCCTGGAAGAACAGCATGCACGCGGTCCACACCGCGGGCGTGCCGCCGTACCAGGGCAGGGCGTAGCGACCCGCCAGAGGCTGGACGCCGAAGAGCAGGAAGGCGCTGGTGAAGATGGCGAGCGCGTAGCGCACCATGCGGCCTCGGGGGCGGGGGGAAGACGCACGGCGTAGGGGTCCCGCGCTCGGAGTGTTTCCCGCCAGGGCGACAGTCTTGTCAACACGGGCACGGCCTGGAGCCCGGCGGGCGGCCAGGCGGG
>NZ_RAVY01000338.1:0-5000 GCF_003611625.1 Corallococcus sp. CA054B | reverse complement strand
GACGACGACGGCGGTGACGACGAGGGTGACGAGGGCCCCGACGAGGGTGATGCCTCCGCCGGAGGCGCCGCCCAGAACGGCGCGCCCGGAGGCCCCGCGGGCCAGGGCGGCCGCCGCCGCCGCCGCCGCCGCCGCCGCCGTGGCGCGCAGGTGCACTTCACCCCGGAGGGCCAGGCCTACCGCATGACGGCGGGCCCGGACGGCCAGCAGGTGCAGGTCTTCCTGACGCCGCAGGAGCTGGAGCAGTACCGCCAGCGCCAGGCGCAGCAGCAACAGCAGCCCCAGGGCGGCGGCCAGCCGCAGGGCCAGGAGAACCGCCCGCAGGACGGCGGGCAGCCTCAGCCGCAGCAGCGGCACGAGCACCCGCGCCATCAGCAGCAGCGCGGCGGACACGCCCAGGGCGCGCCGCAGCAGAACCTGGCGCCCGTGGAGGGCGTGCTGGACACGGAGGCCAAGGGCCCCAACGCGTTCCTGCGTCAGGTGAAGCGCAACCTGCTGGCGTCGCCGGACGACCCGGAGCTGCCGAAGAACCTGGTGCAGAAGCTGCGCCTGCGGCAGGGCCAGTACCTCACCGCGTTCGCGCAGATGCGCGGCCACAAGGGCGTCATCCAGAAGGTGGACACGGTGGACGGCCGCCCGCTGGACGGCGCGCCCCGGCTGCCGCACTTCGCGGACCTCACCTCCGTGGACCCCACCGAGCGGCTGAAGCTGGAGAACGGCCACAAGGAGATGGTCACGCGCGTGTTGGACCTCATCGCGCCCATCGGCAAGGGTCAGCGCGCGCTCATCGTCGCCCCGCCCAAGACGGGCAAGACGATCATGCTCCAGCGCATCGCGCAGGCCATCATCCAGAACCACCCGGAGTGCCACGTCATGGTGGTGCTCATCGACGAGCGCCCGGAAGAAGTGACGGACATGCGCCGGAGCATCAAGGCGGAGGTCATCGCCTCCAGCTCCGACCGGCCCACGGGTGACCACCTCAAGGTCGCGGAGCTCGCGCTGGAGCGCGCCCGCCGGCTGGTGGAATCCGGCAAGGACGTGGTCATCCTCCTGGACTCCATCACCCGCCTGGCGCGCGCCTACAACAAGGAAGTCGACAGCTCCGGCCGCACCATGACGGGCGGCGTGGACAGCCGCGCCCTGGAGCGCCCCAAGCGCATCTTCGGCGCCGCGCGCGCCACGGAAGAAGCGGGCTCCCTCACCATCATCGGCACGGCGCTCATCGACACCGGCAGCCGCATGGACGAGGTGATTTTCGAGGAGTTCAAGGGCACGGGTAACTCCGAGGTCACCCTGGACCGCCTGCTCGCGGAGAAGCGCGTCTTCCCGGCCATCAACATCTCCCAGTCCGGCACGCGCAAGGAGGAGAAGCTCTTCACCCTGCGCGAGTACGAGAAGGTGAAGAAGCTGCGGCAGATGCTCTTCTCCGTGAAGCCGGTGGAGGCCATGGAGGCGCTCGTCAAACGGCTCGGCCGGTACACCTACAACGACGAGTTCTTCGACGAGTTGTAGGCCCCGGCTGCCCGCGCGGGGGTGGTGTGGCGAGCCCTGGATTGCGTAAGGTGAGCGCATGATTCAGGGCTCGGGCCGCTGCCACTACCACCCGGACCGCGCGGGCCTGGGCGTCTGCGTGGAGTGCCGGCGCGTCATCTGCCGCGAGTGCACCACGCAGTTCGAGGGCATCAACCGCTGCGCCAGCTGCCTCGACACGCGCCGCAAGGCGCTGGAGGGGCCGCCGCCCCGGCGCGAGTGGAGCGTGACGCACGTGGTGCTGGCGCTCGTGGGCGTCGTGCTCGTGTGGGGCGGCGTCCTGTTGGCGGCGCACGCGGTGGGCTAGCGCGATGGCCGTCTCCGCATTGGAATTGCGCCCCCGGGGTCCGGTGGCCTTGATGGACGCGGCGCTGCGCCTGTGCGCGCGCGACGCGGGCGTGTGGGCGCTCACGCTGCCGGGTGGCGCGGCGGTGGTGGCCGCGCTGCTGCACCTGTTGGACGCCGTGGAGCATGGGCGCTCCCCCACCCTGCCCGCGCTGTACGTGACGCTCGCGTGGTTCCTGCGGGGCGTGGGCCAGGGCGCGGCGTGCCACTACGTGCAGGAGCTGCTGCTGGGCGCGAAGGCGGAGCCGTCCGTGCGCCAGTCCCTGCGCGCGGCGCTGGCGCGGCTGCCCAGCCTGTTCATCGCCGTGGCGTACCTGGCGTTCTTCAACGTGCTGACGCTGACGTTCTCGCTGGGCATCGCGCTGTTCCTCCTCTCCGCGCAGGGCGTGGGCTACGCGGCAACGATGCAGGGCCGGGGCAGCCCGCTGAAGCTGTACGCGGTGGGCTCGCGGCTGTTGGGCCCGTCGCGCGGGACGGCCACCGCGGTGCGCTGGCTGATGGGCGTGCAGGTCCTGGTGTTCCTCAACCTGCACGTGGGGCTCAACTTCCTGCTGTACCTCGGGCGGCAGCTCGTGGGCATCGACCTGACGTTCGCGGAGCGGTTCGCGTCGCTGGACAACCCGCCGTGGCTCGTGTTCCTCGCCGCGACGACGTTCGCCCTCTTCGAGCCCCTGCGCGCGGCGACCGCCACGCTGCTGCTGGTGGACGGGCGCGTGCGGCAGGAAGGCCTGGACCTGCTGGCCGCCGTGCAGCAGCTCCCGGAGCGGAGCACGCAGCGAGGGGTGCTCGCATCGAAGGGCGTGGCCGCGGCGTTGCTGCTGGCCACGGGCCTGCTCCTCGCGGCCCCCGCGCCGGTGGAAGCCGCGCCGGAGGCCGCCGCGCCCGTGGACCGCAAGGCGTTGCGCGCCCGGCTGGTGAAGGTCGCGACGGAGTGCGAGCTGCCGGAGCAGGTGGAGGACACCTCGCTCCGGGACTTCGACGCGCTGAACGCGCGGGAGACGGTCAAGCTCGAGCGCTTCGTGCGCCACCTGGAGCAGCTGGCCTACGACGACGAGGACTGCGAGACGGCGGCGGTGACGCTGGAGAACGGGCTCGCGCAGGTGACGGCCACGGCCGAGGCCCAGGCGCGCGCGGACGCCCGTGCGGCCACGGACCGGGCGCGGGCCATCCTCGCGCGGCCGGAGTTCCAGGAGCGCCCGGAGAAGGCCCCGGCCGAACCCAAGGAGGAAGAGGTCCCTCCGGAGTCGAGCTGGTGGCGCCGCTTCATCGACAAGCTGGGCGAGTGGCTCAAGGACTTCTTCAAGCGCAACAACCCAGAGCCCCGGTCGCGGGAGACGGCCCTGCCCGTGAGCGGCGGCGCGGCGGCGAATGTCCTCGTCGTGATGCTGGTCGCGCTGACGCTGGCGGTGCTGGGGGTGGTGGTCGTGAGCGTGCTGCGGCGCAAGCGCGAGGGCTCGGGCCCGGCGCTGGAGGTGAGCACCATGGACGCCGCGGCGCTCGCGGGCAACCCGGACCACGCGCTGTCGCGTCCACCGGAAGGCTGGGCACACCTGGCCGACGCGCTGGCCGCGAAGGGGGAGTACCGCGAGGCGGTGCGCAACCTGTACCTCGCGCTCTTGTCGCGCCTGCACCGCGACGGCGCCATCCACTACGACGAGACGCTGTCCAACTGGGACTACCTGCGCGCGTTCCGCGGCCGCCCGGAGGTGAAGGCCCCGTTCCGCGAGCTGACGCGCCGCTTCGACTTCGCGTGGTACGGCAACGTGCCCGTGGGCGCGGACGGCTACACCGAGTTCCGCGCCATCACCGCCCCGCTGCTCGCCGCGCCGCCCGCGCAGGAGGCCGCCGGTGCGTGACCGTTTCCCGCTGCTCGTGTTGGGAGCCCTGCTGCTCGCGGGCGTGCTCGGGACATTCCTGGTGCGCGGCGCCCAGCGCGGCGGCTTCGCGGATCCGCTGTCCACCTTCCGCGCGGAGCCGGACGGCGCGCGCGCCCTGTATCTGCTCGCGCAGGAGAGCGGCCTGCCGGTGACGCGCAACATGGCGGACCTGCGCCTGCTCAAGGGCCATGAAGCGCTGGTGCTGCTCGCGGTGGAGGTCCAGGACTCGCACGAGGAGGATCCGGATCAGACGCGGCTCGCCTCGGATCCAGACGCGGGCGTCGACGACGAGGCGGCGCCGCACCAGGGCTTCAACGCCCTGCGGGCCCAGCAGCTGGACGACGATGAGGTGGAGCGCGTGCTGTCGCATGTCCGCGCCGGCGCCTCGCTCGTGTACGTGCCCTGGGGCTCGCGGGAGAACGCGCTCCTGGATGAGCTGGGCGTGAAGCTGGACAAGGCGGACGTGACGCTGCCCATGCGCACGCTGGTGCCCTCGCTGCCCACGCCGTACACGCTGGGCGTGGAGCGCGTGGAGGCGAAGGTCCAGGCCTACCTCCGGCTGCCGGAGGGCGCCATCACGGTGCTGGAGGATGAGCGCCTGGGCTTCCCGGTGGCGGCGGTGATTCACGCGGGCCTGGGCCGGGTGCTGGTGGTGGGCGCCCCCGAGCTCGCGATGAACCCGGCGCTCGCGAGGGCGGACAACGCGCAGTTCTGGCTGAGCGCGCTGGAGGCCCTGGGCCCCGGCCCCTTCGCCTTCGACGAGTTCCACCACGGCTTCACCAACGAGCGCTCGCTCGTGGACTTCGCGCGCCGCTACGGCCTGCACTTCGCCGTCGCGCAGTTGCTCCTGGGCGTCGTGCTGTGGGCGGGCGCGCTGAAGCGCTTCGGCCGTCCACTTCCTCCGCCGGAGTCCATGCGCGTGGGCGCCACGGACGCCCTCTTCGCCATGAGCCGCCTGTATCGCGAGGGCCAACACCACGGCTTCGCCGCGGGGCTCATCTCGCGCGGACTCACGCAGCAGCTGGCACCGCTCGCGGGCCTGCCTTCGCACTCCACCGCCACCGCCGTCGCGGAAGGGCTGCGCACGCGCGGACGCCAGGACCTGGCGGACGGGCTGCTCGACGTGGCCCGCCAGTCCGAGACCGTCCATACGGACGCCGACATTCAAGCCCTCGCCACTTCCGCCGCGCACGTGCGCGAGCGCATCCACCCCGCCGGCACCGGCCGGCCCCGCCCCGGAACCCCATG
>NZ_RAVY01000337.1:0-5007 GCF_003611625.1 Corallococcus sp. CA054B | reverse complement strand
TCCCCGGCCGCCGCGCCGGCCGCCCGGGTGCCCACGACCCCCGCGCCCATCGGCGGTGGAGGGTTGCCCACGACCACGCCTCCGTCCCCGGCGGCCGCGGCGCGCAGCCCCGGCAAGGGGGACCCCTTCGCGGAGCCCGCGGAGCCCCGGCTGCCCATGGGCGGCTCGGCGGAGGACAAGCTGGAGTTCTTCCGGGGCATCCTGAAGCAGAAGACGGAGACCCTGGCCCGGGCGCGCGCGCTGTACGCCGAGCGCGAGGGCGAGGTCACCCAGCTCAAGGCCGCGCTGGAGAAGGCGCGCAAGGATGGCGGCGGTGCTCCTGCCGCGCCGTCCGCGCAGGACGAGCAGCGGCTGAAGCTGGCCCAGGCCAAAATCGCCTCGCTGGAGGCGGAGCTCGCCGCGTCGGAGGCGGACCGCAAGGACCTCACGCGCGCGCTGGCGGAGGTGGAGTCGGAGGTCCCCCGGCTGACGGAGGAGCTCCACGCCGAGCGCGAGTCGCGCGGGGCGATGGCGGAGGAGCTGGTCGGCGCGAAGGAGGCGCTGGGGCTCGCGCAGGACCGCGTGGCGGAGCTGGCCTCCGGCAAGTCCGAGGCGCAGGGCGCGCTGGAGGCGGTCCAGGAGCAGTACCAGTCGGTGCTCGCGGACGTGGAGCGGCTGACCACCGAGCGCGACGCGCAGGCGCTCAACATCAGCCAGCTGGAGACGGCGCTCGCGGAGGCGAAGGGCGCCATGGGCGCCCTGGAGAGCGAGAGCGACTGGTCGCGCAGCTCGCTGGAGGAGGCGCACGCCCACGCGAAGGGGATGGAGGGCGAGCGGGACGCCGCGCGCCGGCAGCTCGCGGTGGTGGAGGACGGGCTCAAGACGCTCCAGACGCAGGTGACGGAGCTGGAGCGCGCGCTCGCGCTGAAGGACGCGGACGCGGTGGGGCTGCGCGCCGCGCTCACCGCGCGCACGGCGGAGGCCGCGGAGCTGCCCGCGCTCCGGAGTGCTTTGGAGGGCCGCGCCGCGGAGGCCGTCCGGGTCCAGGCGCGCGTGCGCGAGCTGGAGGCGGAGGTCACCCAGGCGCGTGACGCCGCGCGCGCCGAGGTGGAGGCCGCGGAGGTCCGCGCGCGCATGGCCGAGTCGGAGCTGGCCTCGCTGCGCGAAGTGCTGGAGGCCGCGGAGGTCGAACAGGTCTCGCTGCGCGACCGGATGGAGTCGGACGCGGCGGCGCTCGGCGAGGCGGTCCACGAGGCCGAGGCCCGGGTGCACGAGGCGCAAGCCAGGGCCACCGCGCTGGAGGCCCAGCTGGCGGAGCTCACCGCCCAGTCCGCGTCCGTGCAGGCCGAGCGCGAAGCGCACCAGCAGCAGCTCGCCGCCGTGGAGCGCAAGCTCGCCACCACGCAGGCGGAGCGCGTGGGCTACTCCGCGCGCGTGTCCATGCTGGAGACGGCCGCCGGCCAGCGCGAGGCGGAAGTGCAGCGCCAGCAGGCCCTGGTCGCCAAGGCCCAGGAGGAGCTGGCGCTGGAGCGCGCCCGCCGCGAGGCGGTGGAAGCGGAGATCGCGGACGCCCGGGTGCAGGCCGCAGAGGCCGAGGGGCGCGCCGAGGCGCTGAGCGCGGGGCATGACGGCCAGCGCGAGGAGCTGGTCTCCCTCAACGAGCAGCTGGAGGCGGCCCGCGCGGAAGCGGACAAGGTGGACCGGCTCCAGCAGCGCGTGAAGATGGTGGAGGGCGCGCTGGAGGCCTCCGAGTCCAAGCGGCGCGTCGCCGAAGCGCAGGCGGCCCGCGTGAAGGACTTCGAAGCGAAGCTCGCGTCGGAGCAGGGCGCCAAGGCGTTGCTGGAGGCAAAGCTCGCGCAATCCGACGTCACGCTCCTGGAAGAGCAGGGCGTGAAGGCAGCGCTGGAGGCGCAACTCGAGGAGGCTCGCGCCGCGCTCGAAGCGGAGCAGGCGGCCCGACAGGCGCTCGAGGCGAAGCTCGCCGAGGCTCCAGCTGCCGGTGCGGGCGTGCCCGCGGACTGGGCGGCGGAGCGCGAACAGCTCAAGGCGGACATCGCCTCCATGAAGCGCAAGCTGATGGCGGCCGAGGCAGCGCTCGAATCGGCTGCCAGCACCAAGGCGAAGGTGGCGAGGCTGGAAGCGCAATTGAAGGCCCTGAAGTAGAGGTTGGACCTCCATGTCCTTCGCCGCGCCCACGGACCCATTGACGGGCATGCAGGCAGCCCGCTTCGGGCTGTACCTGCACTTCCCGTACTGCCTGGCCAAGTGCCCCTACTGCGACTTCGCGGTGGCGGTGGCGCGCCAGGTGCCGGAGGAGCGCTACGCGAACGCGGTGCTGGCGGAGCTGGACGCGCGTCTCGCCGTGGACCCGTCGCTGCGCACGAAGCCGCTGGAGTCCCTCTTCCTGGGCGGTGGCACGCCGTCCCTGTGGCACCCCCGCTACGTGGCGCGCGTGCTGGAGGGCATCGCCGCGCGCATGTCGCTCGCCCCCGGCCTGGAGATCTCCCTGGAGGGCAACCCGGAGCGCGCGGACGCGGAGCGCTTCGCCGGCTACCGCGCCGCGGGCATCAACCGGCTGTCGCTGGGCGTGCAGTCCTTCCAGCCGGAAACGCTCAAGGCGCTGGGCCGCGCGCACGACGCTGACATGGTGGAGGGCGCGGTGGCGGCGGCGCGCCAGGCGGGCTTCCCCGTGGTGGCGCTGGACTTCATCTACGGCGTGCACGGCCAGACGGTCGCGCAGGTGGAGGCGGACGCACGCCGCGCGGTGATGCTTTCGCCCGAGCACCTGTCCACCTACGCGCTGACGGTGGAGCGCGAGGTGCTGGCGGAGTCCACGCCGCTGTCCAAGCAGTTGGACCGCGGCGAGCTCTCCCTGCCGGAGGACGACGCCGTGGTGGCCATGGCCCAGACGGTGCGCGACGTGTACGGCGCCCACGGCCTCACCCGCTACGAGGTCTCCAACCACGCGCGCCCCGGCTTCAGCTCCCGGCACAACGCGCTGTACTGGACCGGCGGCGAGTACCTGGCGCTGGGCGTGGGCGCCACCGGCATGCTGCTGTCCCCCACGGCCCACCGCTACGTGAACCTCCGCGGCCCGGAGGCCTACCTGCGCACGGTGGAGGAGGGGCGGCTCCCGGAAGCGAGCCGCGAGGACCTGGGCCCCGAGGAGCTCTTCGCCGAGCGGCTGAGCATGGGCCTGCGCCTGGTGTCGGGGGTGGACTGGGAGGCCGTCTGTGAGCGATACGGCCAGCCCGTGGAGCCCCGGCGCGCGGAGGTGGAGCGGCTGGTGGCCCACGGCTTCGCCACGCGGCATGGCCGCAGGCTGGCCCTGACGGAGCGGGGGGCGGACGTGCACAGCGCCATCTGCGCGCGGCTGTTGTAGGCGGTTCCAGGAAGGATGATTCGACCGTGCTGACCAAGTGGTTGATGTGGATGGGCCTCACCCTGCTGACGGGCAGCCCGCTCTTGTCCCTGGGGCTGCTGGTCGTGCTGCTGTTCGCGGCGGACCGGTTCACGTTGCAGGTGCTGCCCAGCCCCATGCGCGCCTTCAAGCGGTGGCAGCGGGCGGGGGACCTGGCGGGCACCATCCTCACCAACACCCACGACCGCCGCGCCCGCGCGGAGCTGGCCGACATCCGCGTGGGCCAGAAGCGCTACCAGGAGGCGGTGGACCTCCTGCGCCCCAACCTGGACGCGGGCGACGACGACGTGGACACCCTCTACCTGCTGGGCGTGGCCTACCTGGGCGCGGGCGATTCTCCCCGGGGCGAGCTGCTGCTCACCGAGGCCGAGCGCCTGGACGCCGACTACCGGCAGGGCGCCATCGACCTGGAGCGCGGCCGCTTCCGCCTCCAGCGCGGCGACTTCAAGGGCGCGCGCGAGGCCCTGGAGCGCTTCCTCCAGGTGCGTCAGGGCTCCGTGGAGGGGCGCGTGCTCCTGTCGCGCGCGCTGGACAAAGAGGGCCTGGACGTGGAGGCGCAGGAGGCCCGCGACGCCGCCTGGCGTGAGTACGCCGTCGCCCCGCGCTTCCAGAAGCGCCGCGACCGCTGGTGGGCGTACCGCGCCCGTCCGTCCCGCCCGCTGACGTACGCCGCCGTGGCCCTGGTGTTCATGGGCGTGGGGGCGTACCTGACCCGCTACCTGCCCTCGCACGACACCTACAGTCCCTACGGCGTCTATGCGGATGATCCCTACGCCGCGGACGACATGGGCGGCGACGACGCGGAGTAGTAGGCTTTCCGCGCATGTTCCCCCTGCCGTCCCAGGTGTTGCGCCAGCGCGAGGGCCTGCTGGCGGACACGCCCTTCCCGCTGCTGTTGCACGCGCTGATGGTGGAGGAGCGCACCTGCACGCTGGAGCTCAAGGTGCGCCAGCGCGAGAAGCGCATCACCTTCGAGGACGGCGCGCCGGTGGCGTGCAACTCCAACCTCCTGCACGAGACGCTGGGCAAGTACCTGGTGGAGAAGGGCCGCCTGACGGAAGGCGACTACCAGAAGTCCCTGGCGGAGAGCGTGTCCTCGGGCATGCAGCTGGGCGGGCTGCTCGTGCAGAAGGGGCTCATCAGCCCCTTCGACCTCTACAAGCAGCTCCAGGCGAACCTGGCGCACAAGCTGCTGGACTGCTTCCGCTGGACGGAGGCGAAGTACCGCCTCATCGCGGACGTGGAGCACCCGGACGCCACCGTGCGCGCCAACACCGCGCAGCTCATCCTCACCGGCGTCTCCACCCAGCTGCCCTTCGACACCGTCGCCACGCACTTCACCTTCACGGACGACCGCCGCTTCGGACAGATGCCCGGCGTGGAGTCCGCCCCCAAGCTGTCCTCCAAGGACGCGCGCCTGTTCCAGGCCCTGCGCCAGCGGCCCACCTTCAACGAGCTGCTGGAGCGCACCGGCTTCGACATGGACTCCGTGCTGCGCCGGCTCTACGCGCTGTGCCTGCTGGGCGTGGCCGGCTTCGCGGAGGACGTGGACGCGAGAGCCGAGGAGCTGGCCAGGAAGGCCCCCGCCGCCCCCGTCCCCGCGCCGG
>NZ_RAVY01000336.1:0-5021 GCF_003611625.1 Corallococcus sp. CA054B | reverse complement strand
GGGGGGCACGGGCCCTTGGGACCCCTAGGCGGCCGGGGCCTCTCCCGGGGCGAAGACCAGGCGGTCGCCCTCCTGGGTGCCGCTGGCCAGGAGCACCCCGGCGGGCAGCTCCAGGACGGAGCGGGCCTTGAAGTAGATGGACGAGGTGCGCCACGGAGGCATGGCGGACAGTTGCTTGACGATGCACCCTTCCGCGTCCAGGAAGGCGACGTCGATGGGGATGCGCATGAAGAAGGTGTGGATGGAGTTGCAGGGGTCGATGTGCATCCCGCCCCCCATGGGCAGCGAGGCGCGGCCCATGAGCCCCTGGAAGCGCTGGACGAAGGACTCGGCGCGTTCGGCGCGGTCCGCGAGCAGCCGCTGCCGCGTTTCGTTGGTCACCCTCCAGTGCATGACCGGTGTTCTATCCCATGCTTGAGCCCCTGGCGTCCCCCCTGCACCTGGTCCTCGTCTCCCCTCAGATTCCGCCCAACACCGGCAACGTGGCCCGGCTGTGCGCGGTGACCGGGTGCCGGCTCATCCTGGTGGAGCCCCTGGGGTTCTCCATCGACGACCGGAACCTGAAGCGGGCGGGACTGGACTACTGGGACAAGGTGTTCCTGAAGCTGTACCCGACCTACGACGCCTACGTGGCGGAGTACCCCCAGGCCCGGCGGTGGCTGTTCTCCGCCCGGGCGGAGACGTCGCTGTACGCGGCGCGCTTCGAGCCGGGGGACCACCTGGTGTTCGGCTCGGAGGTGACGGGGCTGTTGCCGGAGGTGATGGAGGGGGGGACGGGGACGCCGGTGACCATCCCCATGCTTCCGGAGCGCCGGAGCTTGAATCTTTCGACGTCGGTGGGGATTGGCGCCTACGAGGCGCTGCGTCAGGTGCAGCTGGGGACAGCGGCCAGGCAGGCACCGCCGTCGAATTGAGGGGCGGGCAGGACGGGCTACACTCGGTGGCCGAATGTCCGCCTCGCAGGTCGCCGAAGCGCTGTATGCCGCCCACAAGTCCCGAGCCACTGGCCGGCTGACGCTGCACGCCGGTGGACGCGAGTCCGCGCTGTGGCTGCGCGAGGGCGACCTGGTGGGCGCGAAGCTGGGCTTCGGCTACCAGACGCCGGCGCAGGCGCTCTTCCAGAACGGGCTCTTGGGCGTGGACGCCCTGGACGCGCTGTGGGCGCGGGGTGGGGCGGCGGCGCCGGACGAGGAACTGCTGGAGGACAGCGGGCTCAAGCCCGCGGTGGTGCACGAGCAGCAGGTGCTGGCGCAGGTGCGGCGGCTGAGCGAGCTCGCGGAGCGCGCGGACTTCGAGGCGGAGTCGGTGGAGGCGGCGGGGGATTTCGCGCCCATCGCGGGCGTGCGCGTGGTGCGTGCGGCGTTGGAGCCGGCGCCCAGTGAGCCCGTGCCCGCGAGGGTCTACCGCTGCCCGGAGGTGGCGGCGTGCGAGCCGTGGCTGACGGATGCGTCGGAGCGGGGCCTGCTGGAGACGCTGGGCGCGTTCCGAAGGCCGGAGTCGCTGACGGGGGCACAGCAGGCGCTGCTGCGGGTGCTGGAGCGCGAGGGCCGCATCGAGGCCCTGTCGGTGGAGGAGTGGGAGGAGCGCGAGCGGCTGCGGCGCGAGGAGGAGCTGCGTCAGGCGGAGGAGGAGGCCTGGGCCATCGAGGAGGCGCGCCGGCGCGAGGAGGCGGAGCGGCGCGCGGAGGAGGCGAGGCTCGCGGAGTTGGCGCGGCTGGAGGCGGAGCGGCTGGCGGAGGAGGCCCGGCTCGCGGAAGAGGCGCGGCTGGCGGAGCTGGCGCGCATCGAGGCGGAGCGGCTGGCGGAAGAGGCTCGACTCCGGGCGCTGGAAGAGGCACGGCTGGCGGAGGAGGCACGGCTTCGAGCGGAGGAGGAAGCGCGGCTGGAGGCGGAGCGGCTGGCGGAGGAGGCCCGGCTCGCGGAGTTGGCGCGCATTGAAGCGGAGCGGCTGGCGGAAGAGGCTCGACTGGCGGAGTTGGCTCGGCTCGAAGCGGAGCGGCTCGCGGAAGAGGCTCGACTCGCGGAGTTGGCGCGCATTGAAGCGGAGCGGCTTGCCGAAGAGGCTCGGCTTGCTGAGCTGGCGCGCATCGAAGCCGAGCGGCTCGCCGAAGAGGCTCGGCTTGCTGAGTTGGCGCGCATCGAAGCAGAGCGACTCGCAGAGGAGGCGAGGCTCGCGGAAGAGGCGCGGATTGAAGCCGAGCGTCTCGCTGAAGAGGCGCGGTTGGCGGAACTGGCGCGCATCGAAGCCGAGCGCCTCGCCGAAGAGGCTCGGCTCGCGGAAGAGGCGCGGCTAGAAGCTGAGCGTCTCGCCGAAGAGGCTCGGCTCGCGGAAGAGGCGCGGCTAGAAGCCGAGCGTCTCGCCGAAGAGGCTCGCCTTCGTGCCGAGGAGGAAGCCCGCCTTGCGGAGGAGGCCCGGCTTCGCGCGGAGGAGGAAGCGCGACTGGCCGAAGAGGCGCGACTGGCCGAAGAGGCGCGACTGGCCGAAGAGGCCCGCCTCGCGGAAGAGGCTCGCCTTCGTGCCGAAGAGGAGGCTCGCCTCGCGGAAGAGGCCCGGCTTCGCGCGGAGGAGGAAGCGCGACTGGCCGAAGAGGCGCGACTGGCCGAAGAGGCTCGCCTTCGCGCGGAGGAAGAGGCTCGGCTCGCGGAAGAGGCTCGCCTTCGTGCCGAAGAGGAAGCACGCCTTGCCGAAGAGGCTCGCCTCGCGGAAGAGGCCCGCATTCGTGCAGAGGAGGCTCGCCTTCGTGCCGAAGAGGAGGCTCGCCTTGCCGAAGAGGCTCGCCTCGCGGAGGAAGCCCGCCTTCGTGCAGAGGAAGAGGCTCGCCTTCGTGCCGAAGAGGAGGCTCGCCTCGCGGAGGAAGCCCGCCTTCGTGCTGAAGAAGAGGCCCGCCTCGCCGAAGAGGCTCGTCTCGCAGAGGAAGCCCGGCTGCGGGCTGAGGAAGAAGCACGCTTGGCCGAAGAGGCTCGGCTTCTCGCGATTGAAGAGGCCCGCCTCGCGGAAGAGGCGCGACTGGCTGAAGAGGCACGTCTAGCCGAGGAGGCTCGCCTCGCGGAAGAAGCCCGGCTTGCGGAAGAGGCCCGCCTCGCGGAAGAGGCGCGGCTGGCGGAAGAGGCTCGCCTGGCCGAGGAGGCTCGGCTGCGTGCGGAAGAGGAGGCACGACTCGCCGAAGAGGCCCGTCTGGCTGAGGAAGCCCGCATCGCCGAAGAGGCTCGGCTCGCGGAGGAGGCTCGCCTTCGTGCTGAAGAAGAGGCGCGACTGGCCGAAGAGGCTCGACTGGCTGAAGAGGCTCGGTTGGCCGAGGAGGCTCGTCTCGCGGAAGAAGCCCGGCTTCGTGCTGAAGAAGAAGCCCGTCTGGCCGAAGAGGCTCGGCTCGCGGAAGAGGCTCGGCTTCGTGCTGAAGAAGAAGCCCGTCTGGCCGAAGAGGCTCGGCTCGCGGAAGAGGCTCGGCTTCGCGCGCTTGAGGAAGCCCGACTCGCTGAGGAAGCACGGCTGGCCGAAGAAGCGCGCCTGCGCGCGGAGGAAGAAGCTCGGCTCGCCGAAGAGGCGCGTCTGGCAGAAGAGGCTCGGCTGCGTGCGGAGGAAGAGGCTCGCCTTGCCGAGGAGGCACGTCTCGCCGAAGCGGCCCGACTCCGCGCGGAAGAGGAAGCCCGGCTCGCGGAAGAGGCTCGCCTTCGTGCTGAAGAAGAGGCACGCCTCGCGGAAGAAGCACGTCTGGCCGAAGAGGCGCGCCTTCGCGCAGAGGAAGAGGCCCGACTCGCGGAAGAGGCTCGCCTTCGTGCAGAGGAAGAGGCACGCCTCGCCGAAGAAGCTCGACTCGCTGAGGAGGCCCGGCTTCGCGCGGAGGAGGAGGCGCGCCTCGCTGAGGAAGCCAGACTCCGTGCAGAGGAAGAGGCCCGCCTCGCCGAAGAAGCTCGACTCGCTGAGGAAGCCCGGCTGCGCGCGATTGAAGAAGCTCGACTCGCTGAGGAAGCGCGTCTGGCTGAAGAAGTGCGCCTGCGTGCGGAGGAAGAGGCTCGACTCGCGGAGGAGGCTCGCCTCGCCGAAGAGGCGCGTCTGGCCGAAGAGGCCCGTCTCGCTGAGGAAGCCCGCCTCGCCGAAGAGGCTCGGCTTGCGGAGGAGGCTCGCCTTCGTGCTGAAGAAGAGGCGCGCTTGGCCGAGGAGGCTCGGCTTGCGGAAGAGGCTCGGCTTCGCGCGGAGGAAGAGGCTCGACTCGCGGAGGAGGCTCGTCTAGCCGAAGAGGCGCGACTGGCCGAGGAGGCTCGCCTCGCGGAAGAAGCCCGACTTCGTGCGGAAGAGGAGGCGCGGCTCGCTGAAGAGGCGCGGTTGGCCGAAGCGGCCCGCCTAGCGGAAGAGGCACGTCTGGCCGAAGAGGCTCGACTCGCGGAGGAGGCTCGCCTCGCCGAAGAGGCGCGTCTGGCCGAAGAGGCCCGCCTCGCTGAGGAAGCCCGCCTCGCCGAAGAGGCTCGCCTAGCGGAAGAGGCACGTCTGGCCGAAGAGGCACGTCTGGCCGAAGAGGCTCGGCGCGCGGAAGAAGCCCGTCTTCGCGCTGAAGAAGAAGCCCGTTTGGCCGAAGAGGCTCGGCGCGCGGAAGAAGCCCGTCTTCGCGCTGAAGAAGAAGCCCGTCTGGCCGAAGAGGTCCGCCTAGCGGAAGAGGCACGTCTGGCCGAAGAGGCTCGCCTCGCTGAAGAGGCTCGCCTCGCTGAAGAGGCTCGGCTCGCGGAGGAAGCCCGTCTTCGCGCGCTTGAGGAAGCCCGACTCGCTGAGGAAGCTCGGCTCGCGGAAGAAGCGCGCCTGCGTGCGGAGGAAGAAGCTCGTCTCGCCGAAGAAGCTCGCGTTCGCGCCGAAGCCGAAGCCCAGCGCCTCGCCGAAGAAGCCCGCCTCGCCGAAGAGGCCCGCCTCGCCGAACTCCACCGCCTCGCCGAAGAGGCCCGCGCCGCCGAAGCCCAGCGCCTCGCCGAAGAAGCCCGCCTCGCCGAAGAGGCCCGCGCCGCCGAAGCCCAGCGCCTGTCCGAACAGGGCAAGCC
>NZ_RAVY01000335.1:0-5088 GCF_003611625.1 Corallococcus sp. CA054B | reverse complement strand
GCCCACTGGTTGGCGCGCTGGTTGAGCACGCCGAAGGAGAGGGAGGCTTCGTCGGAGAGGACGGCGAGGGCATCGGGCGTGCGAGCCGCCTGGGCCTCGAAGCGCTCGTGGAGGCAGCCGTCCCAGGAGAACGTCTGGCCCGTGGCATTCCAGTCGCGGAGGATGCGCTGCTGCTCCTCCGTCGACAGCAGCGTGACCTGGTCATGACGCGCGTCGGGCGTGGCCGCGAGCGACTCCATGGCGCGCAGGTAGTATTGGCTGACGCTCTTCACCCACGAGGCATCCCTCGTCGCTCCGGTGCTGGACACCGAGAAGTCGAGCGCCGACGTGGCGGGATCCAGGGAGAAGGAGACGTCGAGCGGGAGCTCGATCCACGCAGCGGCATTGACCTCTTCGACGACGCGTATGCCATCGCGCTTCATCATGTCGCCCATGACGTGGAAGTGGACGAAGTTGAAGAGCGTCTGGAACAGGGGCTGGCCGCCAAGCTGCTTCTTCAGCCGAGCCATGGGATAGCGGCGGTGCGGTAGCAGTTCGCGCTCCCGCCTGGCGACCTCGCGGATCAGCTCCCGCCAGGTGCCTCCCGCGAGCACGAGCGGGAAGGGCACGCTGTTGAGGAACAGGCCAATCATCCGCTCACCGTCCGCGACCTCGGGGCGGCCGTTGCTGACGAGCCCCGTGACGACCGAGTTGCTCCCCTCCACGAAGCTGGCCACCCGCAGGTGCGTGGCCAGCAGCACGCTCTTGAACGAGACGCCCATCTCCTGCGCCACGCGCTGCAATCGCTCCTGAAGGTCCCCGGAAACGTTGACCTTCTGGCGGTGCATCATGTCGGCCTGGCCGCTCTGGCTGGGGGGCCGCGCGGAAGGCGGCTCGACCTCGCTCATGCGCTTCAGCCAGAACTGCTCGTCACGGCCCGTGGACAGAGACTCCCGTTCCAGTGCGACGAACTGGCGGTAGGTGGCGGTCAGCGGGGGCGCGGCGGGCGTGTCATTGCCGCCGAGCAGGTCCAGGTAACGGCCGAGCAGCTCCGTGAAGACGGAGGTCGCGCTCCATCCGTCAAGGATGGCGTGGTGGAACAGGAACGTGAGCTGGAGCGTGGTGTCGGTGCGCCGGTGCACGGTGGTGTGCAGCAGCGGAGCGCGGGTCCAGTCGAAGTTGCGCCGGCGGTACGTCTCCGCCCATTCGCGCAGGAACACGTCCTGCCCCTCCTTGGGGAGGTGGCGCAAATCGTCGAGGCGAAGCGACGGCTCCACCTGGCTGTGGACCAGTTGGATGGGCTCGCTGTAGCCCTCCAGGTCGAACGACGTCCGAAGGATGGTGTGACGTGTCATCACCTCCTGGAGCGCCTGACGAAGCCGCGCCTCGTCCAGCGCCATCTCCAGATGCAGGCTGAACAGGTCGTGGTAGATGCCCGTGCCCACGTGCAGCGTGCTCTCGAAGAGCATGCCGGCCTGGAGGTACGTCAACGGGTAGGCGTCCTGGAGCCCCTCGGGCAGGCGCTGCCGGTCCTCCTCGTTGAGGAGGCTGAACGGCGCGGACTCCACGGCGGGCTTCGCGGTGGCCGTGGACTTCAGCTCGGCCGACAGCTGGCGGATGGTGGGGTGCTGGAGGAGCGCCATCATGGGCAGCTCCAGCCCCAGCTCCCGCAGCTTGGCGACCACCTGGATGCTGCGCATCGAGTCGCCGCCCAGGTCGAAGTAACTATCGTCGATGCCCACCTGCTTCACGCCGAGGACTTCGGACCAGACCCTGGCGAGGGCCTCCTCGGAGGGCGTGCGCGGTGCCTCGAACGGAACGCCGTCTTCGCGGGCCTCGGCGTCCGGCGCGGGGAGGGCCTTTCGGTCCACCTTCCCGTTGGCGTTGAGCGGCAGCGCCTCCATGGGCACGAAGGCCGCCGGCACCATGTAGTCCGGCAGCCGCTGGGCGAGGAAGTCGTGCAGCGCTCGGGGCTGCACGGACTCCGGCCCCTCCAGGCCCACGAGGTACGCGACGAGCCGTTTGGCGCCAGGGAGGTCCTCGCGCACGACCACCACGGCCTCCTGCACGCCAGGGGCGCGCTGGAGCTGCGATTCGACTTCACCCAGCTCGATGCGGAAGCCACGCACCTTCACCTGGAAGTCGGTCCGGCCGAGGAACTCCAGCGTGCCGTCCGCGAGCCAACGGGCACGGTCTCCCGTGCGGTAGAGGCGTGCGCCCGGCGCGGTGCTGAACGGGTGCGGGACGAACTTCTCCGCGGTGAGGTCCGGCCTGTTCAGGTAGCCCCAGGCCAGGCCATCCCCGCCGACGAACAGCTCACCCGGGACGCCCACGGGCGCGGGCTGCATGAAGGCATCCAGCACATACGTGGTGGAGTGGCCCAGCGGCCGTCCAATGGGAACGGAGGCTCCCAACGCCATGCCGGGGCGCAGCGTGTACGTCGCGGAGAAGGTGGTGTTCTCCGTGGGGCCGTAGCCGTTGACGAGCACGGCGCCCGGAGGCACGCGGGCCAGGTGCTGGAGGACGCGCTGCATGGGCAGCACGTCTCCACCCGCCAGCACCTGCCGCACCCGGGCCAGCGAGGCGCCCATGTGGAGGACGGCCTGCTCGAACAGGGCGGCCGTCAGCCAGAGCGTGGTGACGCCATGCTTCTCCAGCAGCGAGCCCAGCTCGTTCATCGACGGGGTGCCGGGCGGCGCCAGCACCAGCCGCGCGCCATGGAGCAGGGCTCCCCAGAGCTCCAGGGTGGACGCGTCGAACGCCACCGGCGCGAGGAGGAGGAACACCTCCTCGGGGCCGAACTGGATGAACGGGTTGGCGCACACCAGGCGCACCACGCCCCGGTGCGGCACGCACACGCCCTTGGGCACACCCGTGCTCCCGGACGTGAACATCACGTAGGCCAGGTCATCGCCGCCCACCCGCGCCGGAGGCGGAGCCTTCGCGGGATGCCGCGCGAGCATCGCTTCGTCCGCATCCAGGCAGACGAACAGCGTGCCTCCCGCGGGCAACTCATCCGCGAGTTCCTCCAGGGTGACGAGCACGCTGACGCCCGCCTCCTGGAGCAGATAGGAGATTCGCTCGGCGGGGTAGTTGCGGTTGACGGGGACGTAGGCGCCGCCCGCCTTGAGGATGCCGAGCAGGCCCACCACCAGCTCCAGTGAGCGCTCCAGGCATAGGCCCACCCGCGTGCCGGCATCCACACCGTAGGTGCGCAGGTGGTGCGCGAGCTGATTGGCCCGCTGGTCCAGCTCGCCGTACGTCATGCGCTCATCACCGAAGACGAGCGCCACCGCGTCCGGCGTGCGGGCGGCCTGTTCCGCGAAGCGGACGTGGACCGGCACGTCCCTGGGGTAGTCGGCGGAGGTGGCGTTCCACTCCACCAGGACCTGCTGTCGCTCGGAGACGGGGAGCGGACTCAGCTCGGAGAGACGTGCGTGCTCGTTGGCGACGAACGCCTCCATCAGGACTCCGTAGTGCTCCATCATCCGCGCGACGGTGGCGCGGTCGAAGAGGTCGGAGTCGTAGTTGAGCACGCCGCTCACCCCGTCCGGCCCTTCACCGAGCACGAGGCTCATGTCGAACTTGGCGGTCTCGATCTCCACGTCCAGCACGCGCAGCGACAGGCCCGGAAGCTCCAGGCGGACGGGGGGCGTGTTCTGCAGCGTGAACGTCACCTGGAACAGCTGCGAGCGGCTCGTGTCGCGCGGTGGCTTCAGCACCTCCACCAGCTTCTCGAAGGGAACGTCCTGGTGCTCGGTGGCGCCCAGGGTGGCTTGCTTCACCTGGGCGAGCAGCTCACCCACGGTGAGCTGGGGCGACAGCCGCGCCCGGAGGATGACCGTGTTGACGAAGAACCCGATGAGGCCTTCCAGCTCCGAGCGGTTGCGTCCCGCCACGGGAGACCCGACGGACACGTCCTCCTGTCCCGAGTAGCGCGACAGCAGCAGCTGCCAGGTGGCCAGCATCACCATGAAGGGCGTCGTGCCGGTGCGCCGGGCCAGGTCCTGGACGCCCTGTGCGAGGGCGGCAGGGAGGTGGACGGGGAGCCCCGCGCCGCGGTTCGCCTGCACCGCGGGGCGGGGTCTGTCGGTCGGCAGCTCCAGCGCCGCGGGGGCTCCCGCGAGCTGCTCCCGCCAGTAGTCGAGCTGCGCCTCCAGGACGGACCCCTGCATCCAATCGTGCTGCCACCGGGCGAAGTCCGCGAACTGCACGGGCAGCTCCGGGAGGTTGGGCGCGCTGGCTCGAGTGTCCGCCTCGTAGAAGGCGGCGGCCTCGCGGATGAGCACTCCGATGGACCAGCCATCCGAGATGATGTGATGCATCGTGACGAGCAGCACGTGGTGCTCGGGGGCGAGCCGCAGCATGCGGGCCCGGAAGAGCGGACCGCGCTCCAGGTCAAAGGGCCGGTGGGCTTCCTCGTTCGCCAGCTCGCGCGCTCGGGGCTCACGCGCGGCCTCCGGCAGCGAGGTCAGGTCTTCCACCGCGAGCGTGAAGGCGATGTCCGGATGGATGACCTGGACGGGCAGGTCGTCGTGGTTCCAGAACGTGGTGCGAAGGGCCGCCTGCCGGCTCACGACGGAGCGGAGCGCCTGCTCCATGCGGGCTGGCTCCAACGCGCCGTCGATTCGGACCGCCGCCGGAATGTTGTACGCGGCGCTCCCTGGCGCCAGCCGGTCGACGTACCACAGCCGGCGCTGCGCGCTGGACTGGGGCAGGGGTTGGCCCGCCGGCGCTGGCTTCAGCGGGGGAAGCGCGCTCTGGCCCGACGACGCCTCCAGCTTCGCCGCGAGCGAGGACACGGTCCGCAGCTCGAACAGGGCGCGGAGCGGAAGCTCGACGCGGAAGGTCGCGCGGATGCGTGAGATGAGCTGGGTGGCCAGCAAGGAGTGGCCGCCCAGCTCGAAGAAGTCGTCATTCGCGCCAACGGACTTCACGCCGAGCAGGTCTTCGAAGAGCCCGGCCAGCGTCAGCTCCGCGATGTCTCTCGGGGGCACGTGCGCGCGCGTGCTCGACGCGTGGGGCGTGGGCAGCGCGTTCCGGTCCAGCTTCCCGTTCGGGGTCAGCGGGAACGCCTCCAGCACCATGAGCGCGGAGGGCACCATGTAT
>NZ_RAVY01000334.1:0-5283 GCF_003611625.1 Corallococcus sp. CA054B | reverse complement strand
GAGGCCTTCCTGGACCGCGCGGGGGACCTGTCCCTGGGCGGTGTGGGATGGGTGGGTGAGGCGCTGGACCCGGGCCAGACCGTGGAGGTGCGCTTCGCGCTGCCCCCGTCCCTGGAAGAGGTGCAGGTGCGCGGCGAGGTGCTGCCCCCCAAGGCCGGCATGTCGGGTCCGGTGGTGCGCGTGCGCTTCCTGGAGCTGCCGGTGGAGCTGGAGCTGGCCATCGCCAGGCACCTGGACGACCAGACCAAGGATGAACCCCGGGGCGCCCGCTAGCGGGCGTCCCGGATGGACGCGGGCGCCGGTGGCCGGCGTCCCGCGAAGGAGGGCGGCATGGCGGACGAGATTCCCTGGGAGCGGCTGTTCGAGGAAGCCCTGCGGGTGCGTCAGCGCGCGCACGTGCCGTACTCCAAGTTCCCCGTGGGGGCCGCCGTGCTCTACGCGGACGGCTCCATCGTGGCCGGCTGCAACGTGGAGAACGCCACCTATGGCCTCACCGTCTGCGCGGAGCGCAACGCGTTCGTCGCGGGCGTGGCCCAGGGCCGCGAGAAGCCGGTGGCCGTGGCCGTCGTCGTGGACACCCCGGAGCCCTGTCCCCCGTGCGGCATGTGCCGCCAGGTGATGGCGGAGTTCGCCGGGCCTGACCTTCCGGTGCGAAGCCGCACCCTCAACGGGCAGGAGGCGCGCTACCCGCTCAGCGAGCTGCTGCCGCACGCCTTCACCCGTTCCTTCCTCTAGGACATCTCCCACGTGGACTTGCTTCTGACTGGCGCCACCGTCGTCACCATGAACCGCGACCGCGAGGTGCTGCCTCGCGCGGACGTGCTCGTGCAGGACGGGCGCATCGCCAAGGTGGGCCGGGGCCTGAAGGTGAAGGGCGCCCGCCGCGTCCTGGACCTCACCGGGCAGGTGGTGATGCCCGGCCTCATCCACGGCCACCTGCATGCCTGCCAGACGCTGTTCCGCGGCCACGCGGACAAGCGCGAGCTGCTGGACTGGCTGAAGGAGCGCATCTGGCCCATGGAGGCGGCGCACGACGCGGCGTCCCTGCGCGCCAGCGCGGACCTCACCTTCGCGGAGCTCATCCGCTCCGGCTCCACGGCGGCGCTCGACATGGGCACCGTGCACCACTACGACGCCGTCTTCGAGTCCGCGCGCGACAGCGGCTTCCGGCTCGTTGGCGGCAAGGCGATGATGGACTCCGGCGCGGAGGTGCCCGCCGGCCTGCGTGAGACGACGGCGGACTCCCTGTCGGAGAGCCTGGCGCTGATGGAGCGCTGGCACGGCACCCACGACAACCGCCTGCGCTACGCGTTCGCGCCGCGCTTCGCCCTGTCCTGCTCGCCGGAGCTCTTGCGCGAGGTGGGCCGGCTGTCGCGGGAGAAGGGCGTGCGCATCCACTCGCACGCCAGCGAGAACCGCACGGAGACGGACGTGGTCCGCCAGGTGACGGGCCATGACAACATCGCCTTCTTCCACGGGCTGGGGCTCACGGGCCCCCAGGTCACCCTGGCCCACTGCGTGTGGGTGGAGGGCGAGGAGCAGCGCCTCTTGCGCGAGTCCGGCACGGTGGTGTGCCACTGCCCGGGCTCCAACCTGAAGCTCGCTTCGGGCTACGCGCGCGTGCCGGAGCTCTTGAAGGACGGCATCCCCGTGGCGCTGGGGGCGGACGGCGCCCCGTGCAACAACACGCTGGATTTGTTCCACGAGATGCGGCTCGCGTCCGTGCTGCACAACCCGCGCGTGGGCCCGGTGGCGATGACGCCCATGCACGTCCTGGAGATGGCCACGCTGCACGGCGCTCGCGCCCTGGGCCTGGAGGACGAGGTCGGCTCCGTGGAGGCCGGCAAGCGCGCGGACCTCACCGTGGTGGACACGCGCGGCTTCCACTTCTGCCCGCTGCCGGAGGACGTCACGGGGCCGCTGGTGTACTCGGCGCGCTCCACGGACGTGTCGCACGTGCTCATCGACGGCAAGCTGGTGCTGCGCGAGGGCGAGCTGACGACGCTGGACGCGAACGCGGTGCTGGCCAACGCCCGCACGCAGGCGACGAAGCTCTTCGCCCGGGCGAAGCTGAAGGCGTCCTAGCGGCGCTGCTGGGCGGCCGTCGGATCCACGGACGGCTGCGAGGCCGGCTTCGCGCGGGGCAGGCGCAGCACGAAGGACGTGGCCCAGCCCTCCGCGTCCTCCACCGCCAGCCGCCCGCCATGGGCCTCCGCCGCCAGCCGGGAGAAGTACAGCCCCAGGCCGTAGCCCCGGCGGCCCTCCTTCTCGCGGTGGCCCTGCATGTACTTGTCGAAGAGGGACTCGCGCGCCTCCGGCGGAATGGCGATGCCGTCGTTGCGCACCGCCAGCCACTGGAAGCCCTCCGCCTCACCGGCCTCCAGGCGCACCCGCCCGCCGGACGGGGCGTAGCGGAGCGCGTTGGTGGCCAGGTTCTCCACCACGCGGATGAGCAGGCCCGCGTCGCCCACCAGCTGGAAGCCCGGCGGACATGACAGCTCCAGCTTGATCTTCCGAAGCCGGGCCGCGCCATCCAGCGAGCGGCGCACCTCGTCGAAGAGGGGCGCCACCGGGAAGGGCTGCTTGCGCGGGGACAGCCGGCCCTGCTCCAGCCGGGGCACGTCCAGCAGGTCGGAGATCATCCGGTCCAGGCGCGCGGTGACGGCCAGGCCCGTGCGCACGGATTCCACCATCGGCGTGCCGATGGGCAGCTCCTGCTCCATCCACGACAGCGACAGCGTCACGGCGGACAGCGGCGAGCGCAGGTCGTGCACCAGGAACTGCATCAGCTGCTCCTGGTGGGCCTGGAGCGCCTCCAGCTGGGCGTTGCGCGCGTGGGCCTCCGCCAGCATCCGCTCGATGGTGCGGTGGGCGTCCTCCACGTCGTGGGTGCGGCGGGCCTCCAGCTGCCGGGACACCTCCGCGTGCGACAGGTCCATGGCCAGGTGCCGCAGCCGCCCGGTGCCGTAGTGGCTCACCGCCGCCACCAGCACCAGCGTCACCGCCGCCACGGCCATGGCTCCGGGGCCCACGCCCGCCTGGTGCATGAGGACGGCCTGGGAGAGCGACGCCAGCCCCGCCGCGCCATAGACGAGCCAGGGCATCAGCTCCAGGCCGGACAGCGCCACCACCAGCGCGAACAGCCCCAGGCTGAAGCCCGCCACGCCCGCGGGGAAGGGCGACACCGGCAGGGCCAGCTGCTGAAGACCGAACACCAGCCCCACGTCCACCAGCGACTGGACGACGCCCAGCTGCTTCGTCAGGGGCTTGGAGCGCAGCGCGAACAGCAGCGCCACCACGCCGCCGTAGCAGAGCAGCAGGGGCGGGTAGTGGGCCCAGTCCCGGGCGCCCGTCAGCCACAGCCCCAGGCTGACGGCGAAGAACACGACCGTGCCCACCAGCCGCACCGCCGCCCCGGCACCCAGGACGCGCCTTCGTTGGGCGGCCACCACCCGCGCGAGCTCATCTTCAAAGGCAACGGGAGGGGTTGGGTCCATTCGACACGCTCGTTTTCCCCGCTTCCTCCCCACCCGGCAAGTTCATGGCCACAGCGTCTTTCGCGACCCCGGGTGGCCCCTTTAAGGGACAGGGAGTGGCGGGCGGGGCCGACCGGTGGCCCTGGACCCGGCCGGGCTGGCGGGCGGTGGCTGTTCTGGGGGCAATCA
Organism: Corallococcus sp. CA054B; assembly: GCF_003611625.1. NCBI lineage: Bacteria > Pseudomonadati > Myxococcota > Myxococcia > Myxococcales > Myxococcaceae > Corallococcus > Corallococcus sp. CA054B. The sequence continues at coordinate 1,618 of NZ_RAVY01000334.1, read as the reverse complement.
TCCGTTCCGGGCAGGCGTAGTCACGATGACACGCGCCTTGCGGCTGGATGCTTGTGGGCGGCGGAGTTCGTGTAAGGTGACTGGGATTACGCACAGGCGGAGGTGAGAGCCGACATGTGGCAGCGATTCAAGAGAGCGATGCGGAGCTTCGCGGGCTTCTTCGTCTCCTCCATCGAGGATCCGGAGCTGATTCTCGAGCAGAACATCCGTGACCTGAACGATCAGGTCCCCAAGATGAACGAGTCCATCGCCATGGTCCGGGCGAATGTGACGCTGCTCGAGAAGGAGAACATGAAGTACCAGCAGGACGTGCGGGAGCTGACCGCCAAGGTGAAGGCCGCCATCCAGGCGGGCCGGGACGACCTGGCCGGCACCTACGCGACCAAGCTCCAGGGGGAGAAGGAAGCCCTCGCGCGCAACCAGGCGCAGCTGGACATCGCGAAGCAGGCCTATGAGAAGGCCCTGAACGTCAAGAAGGCGTTCATGCGCGAGAAGGACCGCAAGACCCAGGAGGCGATGAACGCCGTCCGGGACGCGCGGCGCGCCAAGTGGCAGGCGAAGGTCGCCGACACGATGGAGTCCTTCACCGTCGCGGGCGTGGACTCCACGCACGACGAGATGCTCCGCAAGGTCCAGGAGAAGACGGCCATCAACGAGGCGCGCATGCAGATGGCGCTGGAGTCGGTGGACCACCAGGCCGCGGCCATCGAGGAAGAGGCGGAGAAGATCCAGGGCGACGAGCTGGTGAAGCAGTTCAAGATGGAGATGGGCCTGATGGACAGCCCCGCGCCGGTGTCGGACGTGGGCGCGGGTCCGGAAAAGACCATCGGCAAGAAGGTGGAGATCAAGTAGGTCTCCCCCCATGAAAGGGGCCGGCGCACACGGATGAAGCTGCACCGCGGACCCGGCCTCTTTCTCTTCCTCGCGCTCTGCGTCCTGGGCGCGGGGTACGTGTTCGCCTCGCGGGCGGGTTACCTCGACCGCCTGCAGGCGCGCTTCTTTCCCTCCACCCGTGAAGCGGTGCGGCTGTCCCCGGGCGACTTCCCGGCGGGCGTCGCGGCCCCGGTGGCGGACGTGGCGTCGGTGCCGCTCAGGCCCGTGCTCATCGGCTTCACCCCGCGGGGTTCAGCCTCCGCGCTGCTCGTGGCCACCGGCGGCGCCACCACCCTGGACAACCCCGCCACGCCCCCGGGCGCCGCGCAGGGGCTGCTCAAGACGGCCTACGCCCTGGACGCCCGCGCGGTGCTCTTCGCCCGTGAGGAGGAGCTGAAGCAGGCCCTGTCCGTGGGCGCGGAGAACGGCGGCGTGGACATGGCGGCCCTGTCGGTGGACCGGCTCGCGTCGTGGGCGCCGACCTTGAGGGACGCGGCGCCGCGCACGGTGATGCTCGTGGGGCGCAGCCGGGGCCAGGAGGCCATGGCGGCGGTGGGCGTGCCGGACCTGGCCAGCCTGCGCGGCAAGCGGGTGGGCGTGTATCCGGGCGGCTCGTCGCACTACTTCGCCCTGTGGGTGCTGGCGCGCGCGGGGCTGCGCACCTCCGACGTGCGCTGGGTGGACCTGCCCTCCACGCTGGACGCGGGCCGGGCGCTCCGGGAGGGGCGGGCGGACGTGGTGGTGG
>NZ_RAVY01000333.1:0-5362 GCF_003611625.1 Corallococcus sp. CA054B | reverse complement strand
GCTCCGAAGAAGGTGGTGGATGCTCCGGCCCCGGTGCGCGCGGCGCCGGCCAACGCGGTGGCCATCTTCGGCGTGGCCCGCCAGCCGGCCGCGACGGACTCCGCGGCGAAGCTGGAGGACACGATCACCCGCCGGCTGGGCAGCGCGGGCGACGTGCAGTTCGTGGACCTGGCGACCGCCTTCCCGCCCCCGGAGCCCCAGGGCAACCCCCGCGGTGACGCCCTCTTCGACGAGGGCCGCGCGGCGTATGACAACCTGGACCCGGACGCCGCGGCGGTGAAGTTCAAGGCGGCCGCGGAGGCCTACGTGCAGCGCCCCGGCGACCTGCGCCCGGAGAAGCTGGGGGAGACGTACCTCTTCCAGGGCGCGTCCCAGCTGCTCAACGGCGACGTGGCGGGCGCGAAGGCGGCCTTCACGAACGCGCTGCTCGCGGAGCCGTCGCTGACCCCGGACGCGGGCCTCTTCGGCCAGGACGTGCAGCGGGTGTTCTCCGAGGCGCAGAGCGACCTGAACGCGCAGCCGCAGGGCACGCTGGTGGTGAACACCCAGCCGCAGGGCGCGCGCGTGCTGGTGCGCGGCCGCGACGTGGGCACGACGCCGCTGGCCGGCGCGAAGCTGGCCCCGGGCCGCTACCCCGTGCAGGTGGTGCTGCCGGGCTACGCCCCGTTCGCGACGTACGTGGAGGTGAAGCCGTCCGCCCCCACGGAGCTGAAGACGAAGCTCGGCTCCGCGCCGGGCCTGTCCGCGCTGCGTGACGCGGCGACGAAGGCCGGCACGGAGGCCGCCTTCGACGCGGACGGCGCGCCGCCGGAAGTGGGCGCCATCGCCGAGCGGCTCAACGCGCGCTACGTGGTGCTGGCGGCCACGTTCCAGGACAAGAAGGGCCGGCTGCACGGCGAGGTGCAGGCGTGGGACGTGCGCACCAAGAACCGCCTGCGCGGCGTCGAAGTGGACTTCGGCAAGCGCGACGGCAAGGGCAGCGCGGATTACGCCGCGGACCAGGTGCACACCTTCCTCACCGGCGCCGCGCTGCCCCAGGGCCGCGAGGAGTCGAAGGAGCCGCTCGTGTCCAGCGACTCCGTGCTGCGCAAGCCCTGGTTCTGGGCGGCGGCGGCGGGCGTGGCGGCCGTGACGGCGGGCGTGGTGTACGTGGCCACCACGGACCGCAGCCCCGGCTTCAACCCGGTCAACGGGCTGCCCGGTGGAATTTCCTTCTAGTTCCGGCGTCAAGCGCACAGGACTCCTCATGAAAGCCCTTCCGCTCGCGCTCGTGCTGCTGCCCGCCCTGGCGCTGTCCGCCTCGTCCCAACCGGGCCGCATCTCCGCGCTGCTCATCCCCATGGACCCGTCGTCCGAGTCCTCGGGGGTGCAGATGGAGAGCTACATGAACGACGCGCTCGGCAACTTCGCCAGCTACGCCGTGCGCAAGCCGCGCGACCTCTTCGGGCTGCCGGACGACCCGGCCGCGCAGGCGTCCTTCCAGCGCGCGAAGAAGGGCTACGAGGAGAGCGTCAAGGCCTTCGAGGCGCGCGAGTACGAGGACGCGGAGCGCAAGGTGCGCGCCACCCTCAAGGAGCTGGACGGCTCCGTCGCGGCCATGACGTCCTGCTTCCCGCTGTGCGACGCCCTGGCGCTGCACGGCGCCATCCTCCAGCTGCGGGGCGACATGGAGGAGGCGAAGCTGCTGCTCATCGACCTGATGGCGCTCAACCCCACCTTCGAATTGAACCCCAAGCGCTTCAGCCGGGAGTTCATCAGCCTGCGCGTGCAGGTGGCGACGAGCCGCACCTCACAGCTGCGCGGCAGCGCCACCTTCAAGTCCCGGCCCGCGGGCGCCCGCGTGTACGTGGACGGCGAGCCGGTGGGCTACACGCCGCTGACGCTGCCCACGCTGCCGGTGGGCAAGCACCTGGTGCGCATGGAGCGGCCGGGCTTCCGCCAGTTCGGGCAGATCGCGGAGGTGACGCCGGACGACGTGGACGTCGTCGCCTCGCTGGTGCCCACGGCCACCTACAAGGCCTACGACGCGCAGCTGGACAAGGTGATTCCGGACGTGTCGCGCGGCAGCGACAAGCCGGCCAACGCCGTCGTCTCGCTGGGCAGGTCGCTGAGCCTGGACCGGGCGATGGTGGGCACCGTGCGCGTCATCCCGGAGCGGGGCACGGAACTCGCCGTGGGCCTCTTCGACGTGAAGAGCGGCAAGCGCCTGGGCTCGCGCAAGCTGGTGCTCCAGGGCGACGAGTACGGCCAGCTCAAGTCGGAGATGGAGCGGGTGGTCAACCAGCTCATCAACAGCGAGGGCGAACAGGTCCAGAAGAAGCGCGACCCGCTGGACAACCGCAACGGCGCGGAGGACTGGGGCTCGGAGGACCGCGGAGGCAACTCCCGACAGTCCGTCAAGAAGCACTCCGGGGATGATCCGCTGGACGACGTGTCGGGTACCGAGGACTGGTGACACGCGGCGCTTGTCCCGGGGCGGCTCGCACCTAGAGTCCCGGGCCGTATGCGCCACCTGCCGCTGCTCGCCCTCCTCCCCAGCCTCGCGCTTGCCCAGACGGGCGCCGTTGACGGCACCCCCGTCCCGCCCCTGGGCGTCACCCTGCCGCCCACCAACGCGGCGCTCATCGACGAAGCGCCCGCCCTGTCCCTCAACCCCGCCGGCCTGGGGTTCCAGGACGCGGGGCAGCTCTTCTACCTCCACGAGCGAAACCTCCAGTCCGACTCCGTGGGCGACGCCGTGTTCCTGGGCACGCGCCTCCTGGGCCTGGGCGTGGGCTTCTCCCTGGAGTGGATCCGCGGCGAGAACACGCCGGACTACCGCAAGACGTCCTTCGGCCTGTCGCTGGGGCCTCGCACGCTGCAACTGGGCGCCGCGCTGCATGACTTCAGCAGCTCGGATGACCGCCGCATCGGCGGACTGACCAGCTGGGACGTGGGCCTCACCGCGCGCCCCTTCCGCTTCCTGTCGCTGGCCGCGGTGGCCAAGGACCTGAACGCCCCGGAGCAGGACGGCCTCAAGCTGTCGCGCCGCTACAACTTCGGCGTGGGCCTGCGCCCGCTGGGTGAGCGCTACACGCTGGGCGTGGACTGGCTCTTCGCGGAGGGAGGCTTCCGGGAGGGACTGGCCACGTACACGCTCCAGGCGGAGGTGGTGCGCGGCCTGCGGCTGAGCGGCGGCCTGTCCCACGGCTTCGTCAGCGGCATTCCCCTGGCGCTCCAGCTCGCGGCCACGGTGGACCTGGGCCACGCGGGCCTGACGTACGCGGCGGGCGGCGCGGGCAGCGGCCTGGACCACGTGCTCCAGGTGCGCCTGTCGTCGGAGCGCTACCGCGCCCTGCATGGCGGCGGCGGCGTGGTGGCGCTGCTGGATTTGGACGACATGCTCGCGGGCGGCGTGAGCCCCGCGCTGGCCATCCTGGGCGTGAGCGAGACGGACCCGTACCTGCGCCTGATGAAGTTCCTGGACCTGGCCACGCGCGACGAGCGGCTCAAGGGCGTGGTGGTGAAGATGGAGGGCCTGCCCGGCGTGGGCTGGGGCACGGCGGAGGAGCTGCGCCAGTCGCTGCTCAAGCTGCGCGAGTCGGGCAAGAAGGTCGTGGTGGTGATGCTGTCCGGAGATGACCGCGGCTACCTGGTGGCGTCCGCGGCGGACAGCATCTACGCGCTGACGGAGGCGTCGCTGCCCATCAACGGCCTGTCCGCCACGGTGACGTCGCTGGGCGGCACCATGGAGAAGCTGGGCGTGACGTGGGACGTGGCGCGCGTGGGCGAGTACAAGACGGCGATGGAGCAGTTCACCCGCTCCGACATGAGCCCCGCGGAGCGCGAGACGCTGGACGCGTACCTGGACTCCCAGGTGACGCACTACGAGAAGGCCGTGGAGGCCGGGCGCAAGCTGCCCCCGGAGCGGCTGCGCGCCGCTTGGGCCCAGGGCATCCTGTCCTCGAAGCGGGCGCAGACGGCGGGCCTCCTGGACCGCGTGGTGTCCGCGACGGAGCTGGACGCGCGCGTGGCGGAGTGGTTCCCGGGCATGCGCTTCCACCCGACGTACTCGCCGCGCGACGAGCGTGAGGATCGCTGGGGCCTGCGCCGCCGCATCGCGGTGGTGCCGGTGCTGGGCGACATCACCGGAGGCCGCAGCCGTGAGGATCCGCTGGGCTTCGCGCAGCTGGCGGGCGCGGAGACGGTGGTGCGCGCGCTGCAGGAGGCGCAGGAGGACCCGTCCGTGGTGGCCATCATCCTGCGCGTGGACTCCGGCGGCGGTGACGTGCTGGCGTCGGACCTGATGTACCGCGCGGTGCTGGAGGCGAAGAAGCACAAGCCCGTCATCGCCTCCATGGGCGACGCGGCGGCCTCCGGCGGCTACTACGCGGCGATGGCCGCGGACGAGGTGCTGGCGGAGCCCACCACGCTGACGGGCAGCATCGGCGTCTTCTACCCGAAGCCCGCGCTGGAGGGCCTGGGCACCAAGCTGGGGGTGAACCAGGAGACGCTCAAGCGCGGCGACATGGCGGACCTGCTGGAGTGGTGGAAGCCGTGGACGCCCGAGCAGCAGGCCGCGGTGCAGACCTGGGTGGACGACTCCTACGACACGTTCATCACGGAGGTCGCCCGCAGCCGGAAGATGGACAAGGCGAAGGTAGACGCCGTGGCCCGCGGCCGGGTGTGGAGCGGGAAGGACGCGCTCGCCCGGGGGCTGGTGGACGGGCTGGGCGGCATGCCGGAGGCCATCACGTCGGCGCGCAAGCGCGCGAAGGTGGCCGCTTCGGAGGAACTGGACCTGGACGTCATGGGGGACGCGCGCGGCTTCCTCTCCGGGCTGGGCGGAGAGCCCGGAGTGCACGCGCTGGCGGGGGTGCTGCTGCCCGCGCTGCCGGAGCGTCCGCCAGAGGCCCTGTCCGTGCTCGCCCGGGAGGTGGGGCTGGGTTCGCCCGAGCTCCTGCGCCCCGGCCTGAAGGCCATGATGCCCTTCCGCGTGCGCATCCGCTGAAAGGCCCCCCGGGGAGGTCTCCCGGTGGACAGCCCACGCGTACGGGCGGCGAAATTGCGGGCGCCCCATCCGGGCGCTCTGTTAGGGTGGTGAGTGCCTCCCGGCCGGCGCTAGGGCCGTCGGGGGGTTTCAGGAACCGGCGGTTTCGGCCTTCTCGCAGGCCCCGCGTCCGGCTTCCTGTCCCAAAACCTGCTTCCTGACGTCCCCGGCGGGCCCGCTCACGGCCGCCGCCCTCAAAGGGCCGTCACGCGTGGAGCCCCATGAGCGAGAATTCCGACAACCCCGAGACCCGCAACCCGCCGCCCCCACCTGCTGGCCGTCCGGGCCCGCCGTCATGCGGTAGGCCTGGCCCTCCGGGGTGAAGTGCACCTG
>NZ_RAVY01000332.1:0-5386 GCF_003611625.1 Corallococcus sp. CA054B | reverse complement strand
GGGCGGGGAGGTGCGGGTGGAGCTGCGCGGGGAGTCGAACCCGTACCCGGACTGCCCCACGCCGGTGGCCTGCCACACCGCCACGTTCGACGTGGCGGCGGAGAAGTGCGTGGAGACCGCGGAGCCGGACGGCACGGCGTGCGACCCGGGCAACGCGTGCATCCTGGGCGCCACGTGCGCGGCCGGGCGGTGCAAGGGGGCGGAGCGCGTCTGCGACGACGGCAACGCGTGCACCACGGACGTGTGCAACCCGCTGGACGGCTGCACGTCGGTGCCGGCGCCGCCATGCCCCGGGGACGGCAAGTGCCAGGTGGGCGCGTGCGACCCGAAGGTGGGGTGCACGCTGGCGAAGGCGCCGGACGGGACGTTCTGCGGCCCGGAGCGCGGCTGTGACGCGGCGGACGTGTGCCTGGACGGGGCGTGCCAGCGCCGCGACCCGCCGGACAACTTCACCTGCGCCCCGGCCAGCCCCTGCCAGGGACCGGGGAAGTGCAAGGGCTCCGTGTGCGAGCGCCCCGCCGCGACGGCGCTGACGCCGGACTGGACCTACGACGCGGACTCCAACGGCGAGGCGCTGCACGACCTGCTGGTGGGGCCCAGGGGGGACGTGACGCTGGTGGGCTTCTTCGTGCCGGCGCTGCTGGACGCGGCGGGCCCGGTGCCGGTGCGCGCGAGCACGTCCGGGCGCCGGTGCATGCTGTGGAACGACCGGCTGTTGTGCATGGACCTGCCGCTGTCCGGACAGGTGTCGCTGTTGGACCGGGTGACGGGCTCGCCGCGGTGGACGTTCGACCTGGCGACGGCGCGGCCGGACTTCACGCAAGGTTTGACGACGGTGTTCATGGCGCGCTTGGGGGTGATGCAGCCGGACCGGCTGGCGGCCCTCTTCGAGGCGTACCCGGCGGGCACGTCGCGCGACACGCTGTGCCGGCAGTACTTCCTGGTGGTGTTGGATGCCTTTGGGCGGATGGTGTCCGCGCAGGCGTTGGAGGATCCGCTGCTGTCGGAGTGCAACCACCCGCACCCGTACGGCGTGGCGTCCGACGCGGCGGGCGATCTGTACGTGGCGTTCGGGCCCACGCAGAACGTGGGGGCGCCGCTGTATCCGGGAGCGCCGACGCTGTTGATGGCGTTCTCGCAGGACGGGGTGCCGCGCTGGCGCAAGACGGAGGCCTTCGCCGCGGGCGAGCTGGCCATCGTGAACGGCGTCCTGCTCAACGAGCGCTCCACCCAGGCGCTGCGCACGCAGGACGGGCAGGCGGTGGGTTCACAGACCTTCCCCCGGCGGCTGGGCCGCGCGCTGGCGACCTCCGCGCACGTGATTCCCTCGCCCTCCGAGGACGGCACCGTGGGCGGGTGGACGCTGGAGGGCTATGCGTTGCCGAACCTCACGCCGTCCTGGACGCACGGGTTCCAGGGGTGGCCGGGGCCGGTGGCGCCAGAGATGCGGCTGGCGAGCTGGACGACCTGGCCGGGCCAGCCGCCGGAGACGGTGGTGGTGGGCACGGGCATGAACGCGGCGGGGCCGGTGCTGTTCGCGGTGAGCGCGAAGGACGGCGGCGAGGTGTTCCAGTGCCCGGTGCCGAACGCGGACACGCCCGCGCAGTTCCTGGAGCTGGGGCCGGACAGCGTGGTGATGATGGACGGGGCGGACGAGTGCGGCGATTGCGATCCGCCCTTCGCCTACAGCCGGGCCCGCTTCCGGCGCTTCCCCATCCCCGGCTTGAAGCCCGCGGAGGAACCCTGGCCCGGAACGTTCGGCGGGCCAGGGCACGACCATCACGAGGACCCGGTGCGCAGGCGCTGAGTCCTCATGACGTGAGCGCGGTCCAGGATGCGCCCCTCGCGCAAGGTTCCATCTGTATCGAGCGTGAGGGGCAGGCCCACCGCGGTGACGTGCTCGGGCCGCGTGCGCGTGAGCCATCCCAGCCACGCGCAGAGCGCGGCATCCAACTGGTCGTGCGTGCACGTCCCCGCGTCCCCGAAGCGCAGGCCGGAGGACTCCAGCAGGGCCTGCCTCCGGGCGCGTCCCTCCGGCGTGGACTTTCCCCCCAACTTCTCCACAGCCAGCGCGCGCCAGGTGGCGCCGGGGAAGGCTTCGAACAGGCGCGCGTGTGACAGCGACGGCGTGTCCAGGTCCAGCATGGGCAATCGGGCATGGGCCCGCAGCGCGGCGAACAGCAGCACGCTGCCGCGCACGAAGCCCGCGAAGGGTACACCGGGCAGGGGCAGGGGCAGCACGTCCGGGGTGCGGCCCGGTGCGCGCAGCCGCGCTTCCGCTTCCCGCACCTTCGCGCCGGGGTTGGCCAATGCCTGCGGCCCATCCACCACCACCACGTCACCGGGCCTCACGGCGAAGGCCTCCGCGAGCGCCTCCGGGTCCAGCCCGTGCCCTTCTCGTGCCTTGGGCCAGACGCGCTGGGAGAAGCGCACGCGGCCATCACCGTCCACGGTGGCCTCGTCCACGGGGCGGGGCGCGCGAGCGAAGGGGTCCGTCAGGTCCCAGCCCACGAAGCGGCTCGCGTCCGTCATCGCGTGCCTTCCTGCTGCGGGTTCGCGCACCGGACGTTAAGAGGGGCCGCCTTCACTTCCACCCAAGGTGACACGCACATGCACTACCGTCCGCTGGGCCGCACCGGCCTGTTTGTCTCTGAACTGTGTTTCGGCGCCATGACCTTCGGTGGCGAGGGCTACTGGAAGAACATCGGGCAGCAGGGACAGGCGGAGGCCGACGCGCTGGTGAACCGGTGCCTGGACGCGGGCATCAACTTCTTCGACACCGCGAACGTGTATTCGTACGGCCAGTCGGAGGAGCTGCTCGGCAAGGCGTTGGCGGCGAAGCGTTCGCAGGTGGTGCTGGCCACCAAGGTGCGCGGCCGCATGGGCCCGGGCCAGAACGAGACGGGCCTGTCCCGCTACCACATCTTCGACTCCGTGCACGCGAGCCTGAAGCGCCTGGGCACGGACCACATCGACCTCCTGCAGATCCACGGCTACGACGTGGCCACGCCGCTGGAGGAGACGCTGCGCGCGCTGGACGACCTCGTGCGCCAGGGCAAGGTGCGCTACCTGGGCGCGTCCAACCTGGCCGCGTGGCAGCTGATGAAGGCGCTGGGCCTGAGCGACCACCGCGGCCTGTCCCGCTTCGAATCGCTCCAGGCCTACTACTCCATCGCCGGCCGTGACCTGGAGCGTGAGCTGGTGCCGCTGATGAAGGACCAGCAGGTGGGCCTGATGGTGTGGAGCCCGCTCGCGGGCGGCTTCCTCTCCGGCAAGTACCGCCGCAACGCCGAAGGCCCCGAGGGCGCCCGCCGCACCACCTTCGACTTCCCGCCCGTGGACCGCGAGCGCGCGTACAACGCCATCGACGTGATGGATGAGGTCGCGAAGGAGACGGGCACCACCGTGGCGCGCGTGGCGCTCGCGTGGCTGCTGCACCAGCCGCACGTCACCACCGTCATCCTCGGCGCGAAGACGCAGGCCCAGCTGGAGGACAACCTGGCCGCGTCCGAGCTGCGCCTCAGCCCCGAGCAGCTCGCGAAGCTGGACGCCGTCTCCAGGCTGCCCCCCGAGTACCCGGGCTGGATGGTGGAGCGTCAGAACGCGGACCGCTTCCCCCCGGCTCGCTGAGCAGGTTGCTCGCGGAGTCCCGCTCGTGCGGAGTTTTCCATCATCGCTGAATGGACCCGACCTGACGCGTCTCAACGACGCACCGTGTGAAAGCGGTGCGTTCGTTTTTACAGTCCGTCGGGGACGGCAGGCGCGGAGGGGCGCGGGTTCCCCTGCGAGTCTCGTGGCGAAAGCGACGCAGGGTGTTTGGGATTGGGACGGGTTCCCGATATCTTGGGGACTGCGAAGCGTTCGGTCACTCGAGCGCGTTCCATGGGGCCCATGTGCCTGTTCGGTCGCACTCCGGTGCGGCCGGCATCCACGTGGAAGGTAGGACGGTCGCCCGGATGACCTTGGAGGTCCGGTGTGCGGCGTCTCTTTTAGCTTCGTGGGGGGCCTATCCGGGCCCCGGGTGTTCCCCGGGGCCCGGCTAACCTTTCCCGCTACCGCTGCTAGTTGGAGGCGTCGAGGCGCGAACCGCCGCTGACGTCCACGTGGGTGTTCCGCGGCCGCTTCGACAGGCGGATGATGCTGCCGCCGGAGGCGTCACCGGAGACGCTGGTGGGGGCATCGGCCTCCACGATGGAGCCGCCGCTGGCCTCCACCCGCAGCTCGGAGATGCCCTGGAGCTTCTGGGCATGCACCTGCGCGCCGCCGCTGGCCTCGGCGTCCAGATGGGTGGCACGGCCGCTGAGGGTGATTTCGGAGCCGCCGCTGGACTCGGCCTCCACCTTCTTGGCGTCCACGCCGCTCACCTTGAGCACCGCGCCGCCGCTGGCCTCCGCGTCGAACTCATCGGACGCGGTGACCTCCGCGTTCATGTGGCTGCCGCCGCTGGCCTCCACATGGTCGATGTAGGGCGAGGACACGATGAGCTTCACCGTGCCGTTGAGGCGGCTCCAGCCCTTGCGCTCGACGTTCGTGGTGAGGATGCCGTCCTCGACCTTCAACTGGATGCGGGAGAGGTTCTCCGGGGAGCCCTCCAGGCGGACGGACTTGGGGCCCACCTTCACCTCCGCGTGCATGCCGTGACCCACGGAGACGCCGTGGAAGTCCGCCACCTGGCGCGTCTCACCGGAGCCCTGGGAGGGTTTGACCGCGTCCTCCGCGTGGGCGGCGCAGGCGGTGGTGACGAGGCAGCAGGCGGCGAGCAGGGACAGCGAGGACATCCTCATGGGCGGCTCCTGGCGAGGCGCGGGGACGTGGGATGACGTCCCGGCGGAATGCCTCGGGTACGGAGGACCGCAGCGGGTGATTGCGTGGCGTCGCGCGAACCTGTCCGACTGTCGGACAGGTTCAGGGATTGGCCAGCATCTCCAGGGGGACGCGGACGGAGGTGGTGTCGTCCGGTTTGATCTCCACCAGGAGCTTCAAGGGGCGGCCGGTGCCGTCCATGAGCTTCAGGGTGTGCCTGCCCACCGGGAGGGCGACCTTGGTGAGCGGGGTCTCGCCCAGGGAACGGCCGGCCAGGGACACGCGGGCGGAGGGTTCCGTGACGAGGGTGAGGAAGCCCTGGGGCGCGGCTGCTTCGGTGGCGCTCTCATCCGGGGCGGGGAGGTCCGCTTCCGGGTCGTCGGCGGGCGTGGCGGTGCGGGACTTGCCTCGGGCCGGGGTGGCCGCCGGGTCGCTGGCGTCACGCTTGGCCTTGCGGCCGGGGGCGCGCGTCTTCGCCTTCGGCGCCTGGGCGTCGTCGGTGGCGGTGTCGTCGCTGGGAGGCTGCGGGTCCGTGGGGGCAGCGGGTTCGGCGGGAGGCGTGACCTGGGCGACCGCGGTGGAG
>NZ_RAVY01000331.1:0-5544 GCF_003611625.1 Corallococcus sp. CA054B | reverse complement strand
GAGGCGAGCAGCAGCGCAACGGGGAGCATCGTGGTTCCTTGGGTGAGGCAGGTGCGGCAGCGGACCTGCAAGGGAGCGTGAAAGGGCCGGCTCCCTTTCCGGCGCGGACTTCTTAGCGCCGTGGGACAGGGAGCGTCTTCACCTTCTAGGCTCGAAATGCGGTCCCTTCCTGGACCCGGTACGTGAGGACCCGCCCTTGAGGCCCACCCTGCTCGCGCTGCTGTTCGTGTTGGTGTCCTGTCCCGCCGTCGCCACCGCGGCCCAGAAGGTCACCGTTCCCGTGGATGTGGGCGTGGGGCCGGCGGTGTTCGTGTTCTCCGGTCCCATCGCGGACGACCAGCTGCTGCACACGGGGCTGAAGCTGTCGGTGGACGCGGTGCTGGACAAGGAGTGGCTGCGCAAGAACCAGCGCGCCATCCCCGCGCGCTACCGGAAGCAGGCGAAGCAGATGGACGAGCTCCGCATCTCGCCGTCCATCTTCATCCCGGACTCGTTCATCATCTCGCCGAAGTACCGCGACACGGGGATGTACGGCGTGACGTTCAAGCCGCTGGGGCTGGGGGTGCCGCTGTCGTCCAGTCCGGTGCGCTTCAAGCTGGGCGTGGGGCTGGTGTTGACGTACGCGTACATCTTCTCCGACACGCTGCCAGACACGCACTTCCTGCGGCCCGGGGCGAGCCTGGGCGCGGACCTGGAGTTCCAGCTGGCGAAGAGCTTCCTCGTCAGTGTGGGCTGGGAGTCCACGTTCTACGTGCCGCAGGAGCTGGGCCGGCTGGGGCTGCCGGACTCGCTGGGGGACGGCATCTTCCACGTGGGGCAGGCGTACCTGCAGCTGCATTTCCGGTTCCCGTACACCACGACGCTGTAGTGCTCGCGTGAGGGCGGGGCGCGTGTCTAGCGTGCCCGGCACCATGTCACTCGTCCTCGCCACCGACGCACAGAAGGCGCAGCGCGACGCCGTCACCCATGCCGCGTGGGGTTCGCCCCTGAGCGTGCCTCAGTACCAGGAGCGCGAAGCGCGGCTGCGCGCGCACCCGTGGAGCCGCGAGGGCATGAACACGTGGCTGTGGCTGGCGGACGACGGCCGGGTGCTGGCGTCGTGCGAGACCTTCCATACGGACAGCTTCCTGCGGGGCGCGGACGGACAGCTGACGCAAGGGGACAGCTACGGCATCGCCAGCGTGTTCACGGAGGAGCACCTGCGCGGACGGGGACACGCCACGCGGTTGATGGACGCCGTCGCCGCGGAGCTGGAGCAGGTGGCGCCGCGGCCGCACTCGGTGGTCCTGTTCTCCGACGTCGGGGCGCCGCTGTATCGCCGGTCGGGCTACGTGGAGGTGCCCGCGTGGGACTGGCACCTGGACGCGGCGGATGCACCGGGGGGGCGGCCCGTGGACGGAGGCCTCCAGGAGACGGACGTGGCGGGGGCGCTCGCGCGGATGCGCCAGCCGGACGTGCCCTTCTTCCTGTGGCCCAGCGCCGCGCAGGTGGACTGGCACCTGGAGCGGGAGCGCATCTACGCGGACCTGCTCGCCCGGCCCCGGCCCCGGTCGTGCGGCGCGGTGGTGGGCGACTCCACCGCGCTTTGGACGATGAACGCGCGCTACGGCGAGCTGGTGGTGCTGATGCTGGATGCGCGGGACGCCTCCGCGGCGGAGACGCTGCTCACGGAGGCGCGCCGCGTGGCGCACCAGGCAGGGCTCAAGCGCGTGGTGTGGTGGGAGGAGCCCGCGACGGCGTCACTGCTTGGCGGGGTCCCCGGCGCGGTGCGCGTGCAGCGGGACGGGTCGCTGCCCATGCTGCGGCCGCTGCGCCCGGGGCTGCCCCCCGCGCCGGAGGTCCCCTTCCCTCGCGCCCTGTGGCTGTGAGCTTCGCGGCCAGGGCGGCGGTCTGGCTTCCTACCGCCGGCCTGGTGGGAACGGAGGCGCCTGCCTCCACCCGGATGTGTCAGGCGGCGACAGGTCCCCTAGGATGGGCCCATGGCCGAGCGAAGGCGCATCATCGAGGGCACCTGGAACTGCACATCCTGCGGCGCCAGGAACATCCCCGCCCGTCACAAGAACTGCCCCTCCTGCAACAACCCGCGGGAGCTGACCGGCAAGGAGTCCGAGTTCGACTTCGGTGACGTGGACGCGGCCTCCGGCAAGTCCACCCGCGAAGGCGTCACGGATGACCAGGCCCTGGAGATGGCCGGCGCTGGCGAGGACTGGTTCTGCGCCTACTGCGGCGCCGCGAACAGGGGCGACGGCAAGCGCTGCCGGCAGTGCTCCGCCGAACGGGGCTCGGATGCGAAGGCCGCGCCGCTCGCGGACCTGGGCCCCAAGGTGCCCCCCAAGCCCGCGCCCAAGCCCCGCCGCTTCGGGAAGGTGGCGCTCATCGTCGTGGGCATCCTGAGTTCGTGCTGCCTGGGCACCTGCGCGGTGGGCATCTGGGGCAACATGAAGCATGAGCTCAAGGGCGAGGTGGTGGCCACGAACTGGCGCCGCGCGCTGGTGCAGGAGCGCTTCGTCCCGGAGACACGCACGGGCTGGCGGGACGAGCTGAGCACCACCTCGCCGCGCATGCCGGTGAACGGCGCGGGCGAGGTCGCGGGCGTGACGAACATCCGCGACTGCGTGTCCCGCCAGCGCGGCACCCGCCGGGTGGCGGACGGCACCCAGCGCGTCTGCCGGACGAAGACGCGCAAGGTGGCCTGTGGCACCGAGGAGAAGTGCACCCGACGCGACAAGGGCAACGGCTTCGCCGAAGAGGTCTGTCACGACGTGACGAAGTACTGCAACGAGTCCTACGAGGACTGCGACACGGAGACGCGCTACCGCAACGAGCCCGTCTACGCGCAGCAGTGCTCCTACGACACGTACGTGTGGAAGCCGGTGGACACGCGCGAGCTCAAGGGCACGGAGGGGCCGCCGCGCTGGCCGGAGCTCACCGCCGGGACGAACGAGCGGGTGCGTCGCGAGGAGGACTACACCGTGCTCGTGCGCTACGACGACGACGGCGTGAAGCAGCACGAGGTGAAGCCCACGCGCGAGGACGAGTTCGTCGCGTGGAAGAAGGGACAGGGCGTCACGCTCACCGTGACGAACCTGGGCAAGGTGGAGCAGGCCGTCCGCCGCTGAAGCAGCACCGCCTGAGGAGTCTCATGGAGTGCACCTGCTGTGGCGCCTGCTGCGTGGCGCCGGACATCGCCGCGCTGGACAAGCCACTGGGGCTGAGGTGCCCGCACCTGGGCGCGGACAACCTGTGCACCGTGTACGAGCGGCGGCCCCAGGTGTGCCGGGACTACGCGGCGGACGAGGTGTGCCGCCGCATCGAGGCCCCCACGTTGGAAGAACGCGTGAACAACTACCTGGCGCTGTTCCAGCTCACCGCGGAGGCGGAGGCCGTGCGCAAGTCCGGCTGCGCCTCCATGCGGATGGCGCGCGCCATCCGGGAGCGGAAGTGAACTTCCAACCCACCGAGCCGTTCGTTCCCGCGCCGGGCCTTCGCGGCGCGCATGCGCAGACCATCTACGCGTCGCTCGTGCGCCCCACGCGCGTGCCGCCCCTGCGCCGGGAGCGGCGGGACCTGCCGGACGGGGACTTCGTCGACCTGGACACCTTCGACGGGCCCAAGGGCGCGCCGCACGTGGTGGTGCTGCACGGCCTGGAGGGGTCCTCCCAGGCGGGCTACGTCACGGAGGTGCTGCGGGGCGCGGCGAAGCGCGGCTGGGGCGCCACGGCGATCAACTTCCGCTCGTGCAGCGGGGAGCCGAACCGGCTGGCCCGGGCGTACCACTCCGGAGACACGGCGGACACGCTGCTGGTGATGGCGGACGTGCGCGAGCGCATCACCGGGCCGATGCTCGCGGTGGGCTTCTCCCTGGGCGCCAACGTGCTGTGCCGGCTGCTGGAGGAGACGGGCGATCAGGCGCCCGTGGTGGCCGCCGCGTCCATCAGCGCGCCGTATGACCTGGACGCGTGCTGCCGCAAGCTGGATGGCGGCAGCGGCTACCACTGGCTCTACCGCGAGCGGTTCCTGCGCACGCTCAAGAGCAAGGCCCGCGCGAAGTTGCAGCGCTTCCCGGGCGCGTTCGACGGGACGCGCATGGAGGCGGCGCGCACCATCCGGGGCTATGACGACGTGGTCACCGGGCCGCTGCATGGCTTCCGGGACGCGGAGCACTACTACCGGGAGGCGTCGTCGGGGCCCAGGCTCGCGGACATCCGCCGGCCCACGCTGCTCTTGAGCTCCGCGGATGATCCGATGCTGGAGGCGCCGGTGATTCCGCCTTCCGCGCGGGACAACCCGTTCCTCAGCGTGGTGCTGACCGAGCAGGGTGGCCACGTGGGCTTCGTCGCGGGCCGCGTGCATCGCCCGTACTTCTGGGCGGAGGCGCAGGCGCTCACGTTCTTCGAGCGGGTGCTCGCCCGCTGATCAACCGAAGAAGAAGGTGAGGCCGAGTTTTCCGGACGGCTGCACCTTGCGCATCATCCACGACTGCGTCTCCACGGGAGACAGCGAGTCGCGGAAGGGCTCGTCCAGCTTCTGGAGGCTGGGGACGTCCATCTCCATGAAGCTCATGCCGCCGCGCACGAAGAAGCTGAGGCGCCGGGTGGCGTTGAACTCCAGGCCCACGTGCGTGCTGATGTACGTGTAGCCCACGCGCTCCATGGAGGAGGTGGGCAGCTGCGTGCTGTCCGCCAGCCGCCGGTTCAGCGTCTTCGTGCTCGCGGCCTGCGCGTGTCCGAACTCCCATGAGAACGAGGGAGAGACCTTGCCCTTCAGCGGGAGCAGCGTGAGTCCCGCTCGCAAGGCGCCTCGCAGGCCGTTGTGCGCGCCGCCGAGGTGGATCCGCAGGTGCTGTGAAGGCCGGAGGACGCCGGAGAGTCCCGCGCCTTCGGGCATGCCCGCGTCGAGCATCAGACCGAAGGGCGCCAGCCGCTCCGGATCATTCATGCGGCGGCGGCCTTCGCCCTGCTGTGCCTGAACCTGCGGCAACTGCCCCTGCGGTGCTGTCTGGGCAATGGCCGTGTGGGCCGCCAGGACCGCTACCGCCGCGGTGACGATGGACACCGCTCCCATGAGGATTCTCCCCGTTCCAGACATCGCGGCCACGCGCGATGAGATTTGCGAGGTACGCCGGATCCCGGGAGCACCTGCTCTCCGAGACCCGGCTGCGTGTTGCTCCCCCCGACCCGCCACCCACTCCCGCCACTGCCACACGTCCGGTGCTGACTGTCGCGTCGCCTCGATGCCGCCGCCGGCTGGATCGCGAAGCTCTCGCACCGCCACGTCTTTGATTCACGGCCCTTCACATCTCCCGTCCGGCGACCACGGCTGCCTTTGCCGGACTCCCCCAAACTGCGCACTGCTCCGTCCCGCCGCCCAGCCCCGTCCCGCGACCTGCCTGCTGCCTTGCTCGACCGCGCTGCCTGCTGCCCCCCGGTGCCGCGCGATGCGAGGTGATGCGCAACTGCCCTGATCCGCCGTGCTGCTTGTGCTGCGTGCTGCCCCGTCCCGCCCGTCCTGCCCCGTACTGCGCGCTGCGTACTGCGTCCCCCT
>NZ_RAVY01000330.1:0-5593 GCF_003611625.1 Corallococcus sp. CA054B | reverse complement strand
CACCCGCTCCTCCTGCCCCCGAGCCGTCCCCCGCCATGCCGTCCCTTCTTCCGCTCTCCTCCGCCCGCGCCGCCGGGCTCCTCGCGGCGCTCGCGCTGGTGCTCACCAGCGCCACGCCCGCGTTCGCCCTGCCGGGCGGAGGCAAGACGCCCCGCGCCATCGTGGAGGCGGACTCCGACCTGCCTCCGCCGGTGACGGGGGTGGACGTGGAGGAACACCTGGGGGAGCCGCTCCCCCTGGAGACCCGCTTCCTGGACTCCACCGGGGAAGAGGTGCGGCTGGGCACGCTGCTGTCGAAGACGCGCCCCACCCTGCTCACGCTCGTCTATTACGAGTGCCCCATGCTCTGTAACCTCGTCATCAACGAGCAGGTCCGCGTGATGCGCGAGCTGGGCCTGGAGCTGGGCAAGGACTACGAGGCCGTCACCGTCAGCATCGACCCCAAGGACACCCCGGCGCAGAGCGTGGAGCGCAGGCGCAAGTACCTCCAGTCCATGGGCAAGCCGGAGACGGCTCCATGGCACTTCCTCACCGGCACCGACGAGAACATCCGCAAGCTCGCCGATGCCGTGGGCTTCAAGTACACGTATGAACCGAGCACGAAGCAGTACGCCCACCCCGCGGTGGTCACCGTGCTCACCCCGGAGGGGAGCATCTCCCGCTACCTCTACGGCACGTCGTTCGACCGCAAGGACGTGAAGCTTTCGCTGCTGGAAGCAGCGGGCGGTCGGGTCGGGACGAGCGTCGATCGCATCGTCATGTCCTGTTTCAAGTATGACACCGCCACGCGGCGGTACGGTTTCTACATCTTCGGGTTCATCCGCCTGGGCTCCCTGGCTGTCTTCGGCGCCCTGGCCACGATGCTGATCTATTTCTGGAGGCGCGAGCTGAAGAAAGGCGCGACTACATGAGCGACCTGGCCAACCAATTCCTGTTCCTCCCGGAGCGCGCGTCCACGTTCGCGGAACGGGTCGACTTCCTGCACTACTTCGTCGTCGGCACGACGATGGTGATGTCCGCGGGCGTCGGCCTCGCGGCGCTCTTCATGTTCTTCCGCTACCGCCGGCGGGAGGCCCACCAGCACACGGAATACGTGGTGCCGGACCTGAAGACGGAGTTCCTCTTCGTCTCCGTCCCGCTGGTGTTCTTCCTGGCGTGGTTCGCCATCGGGTTCCGGGACTTCACCTGGTTCACCACTCCGCCCAAGGACTCGATGGATGTCTACGTCATGGGCAAGCAGTGGATGTGGAAGTTCTCCTACCCGGAGGGCCCCAACGGCGTGAACGTGCTGCACGTGCCGGCGAACCGCCCGGTGCGCCTGCTCATCACGTCCCGCGACGTCATCCACTCCTTCTACGTCCCGTCCTTCCGCATCAAGATGGACGCGCTGCCGGGCCGCTACACGCAGGCCTGGTTCGAGGCGACGAAGCCCGGCACGTACCAGGTGCTCTGCACCGAGTACTGCGGCCTGTCGCACTCGAAGATGCTGGCCGAGGTCGTCGTGCTCGCGCCGGAGGACTACGAGAACTGGCTGCAGGAGCAGCAGCGTGGCCGCCTGCAGGACCGGCAGGACGCGCTGGCGGACACGTCGCTCGTGCCGCCCGTCGCCCACATGGCCGAGCAGGGCCAGAAGCTGGTGGGCACGCAGGGCTGCCTCAAGTGCCACTCGGTGGACGGCTCCAAGCACATCGGCCCCACCTTCCTGGGCATGTACGAGCGCGAAGAGAAGCTCGACGATGGCCAGACCATCCGCGTGGATGAAGCCTACATCACCCAGTCGATGATGGACCCGGGCGCGCACATCGTCGCCGGCTACCAGAACGTGATGCCGACCTACCAGGGCAAGCTGCAGGGCCCCGAGTCGGCCGCCATCGTCGAGTACATCAAGACGCTGCGCACCGCGAACGTGCGCGAGACCGCTTCCGAGGGCCCCGCCTATGACCCCATCCAGTAGCATCGCCGCGCCGGGGGCCGTCCCCGGCCATGAGGCGCACGACGACCACGGCCACCACCCGAGCTACCTGACGGACGGCACCACGGTGAAGTCGTGGCTGCTGACGGTGGACCACAAGCGCATCGGCATCATGTACATGGCGTGGATCCTGCTCTTCTTCCTGGTGGGCGGCATCTTCGCGCTGCTCATCCGGATCGAGCTGCTCACGCCCGGCCCGACCATCATGGACGCGATGACGTACAACCGCGTCTTCACGCTGCATGGCGTGGTCATGATCTTCCTGTTCATGATCCCCGCCATCCCGGCCATCTTCGGCAACTTCATGCTGCCGCTGATGCTGGGCGCCAAGGACGTGGCGTTCCCGCGGCTGAACCTGCTGTCGCTCTACGTGTACCTGGCGGGCGCGGGCTTCGCGCTCTGGGGCATGCTCAACGGCGGCCTGGACACCGGCTGGACCTTCTACACGCCGTACAGCGCGCACACGACGACCACGGTGGCGCCGGTGCTCTTCGGCGCGTTCATCATCGGGTTCAGCTCCATCCTCACGGGCATGAACTTCATCGTCACCACGCACACCATGCGTGCGCCGGGCATCACCTGGTTCAAGATGCCGCTGATGGTGTGGGCGCTCTACGCCACCAGCTGCATCCAGGTGCTGGCGACGCCCGTGATTGGCCTGCTGCTCCTGCTGGTGACGGCGGAGAACCTGTTCAGCCTGGGCATGTTCGACGTGGCCCGCGGCGGTGACCCGGTGCTCTTCCAGCACTTGTTCTGGTTCTACAGCCACCCGGCCGTGTACATCATGGTGCTGCCGGCGTTCGGCGTGATGAGCGAGGTCGTCTCCACGTTCAGCCGCAAGAACATCTTCGGCTACCGCGCGGTGGCGTACTCCAGCGTGGGCATCGCGTTCGTGGGCTTCTTCGCCTGGGGCCACCACATGTTCGTGTCCGGCCAGTCGACCTTCAACGCCGGCGTGTTCGGCGTGCTGTCGATGCTGGTGGGCGTGTTCACGGCCATCAAGGTCTTCAACTGGGTGGGCACCGTCTACAAGGGCGCGGTGGAGTTCAGCACCCCGTTCGCCTACTTCTGCGGCTTCCTGTTCTTCACCGTGTTCGGTGGCATGACGGGCATCGCGGTGGCGACGGTGTCGCTGGACGTGGCGTGGCACGACACCTACTTCGTCGTGGCGCACTTCCACTTCATCATGGTGGGCGCGACGATCATGGCCTTCCTGGCCGCGCTCCACTACTGGTTCCCGAAGATGTTCGGGAAGATGTACCACGACGGGTGGGGCCTGGTTTCCGCGGCCCTCATCATCCTGGGCTTCAACGCGACGTTCATCCCCCAGTTCCTCGTGGGCAACGCGGGCATGCCGCGCCGCTACTACGAGTACCCGGAGCGCTTCCAGGCGCTGAACGTGGCGTCCACGGCCGGTGCGTCGCTGCTCGCGTTCGGCTTCATCATCATCGCCATCTACCTGACCTACGCGCTCATCTACGGCGAGCGCGTGGACAACCCGTGGAACAGCAAGGGCTACGAGTGGCTGACCCACTCGCCTCCGCCCACGCACAACTTCATCGGGCCCCAGCCGACGTATCCCGAGGAGCCGCACTTCTACGTGGATCCGAAGAAGGCCCAGGGCGAGGTGTCGGATGTCTAGCGCTCACGTGACGCCGGGCTCGGTGCCCGGTCCCAAGCTGGCTGCCCACTTCGCGTCGCTGGAGGTCCAGAAGCACGCGGCGCGGTTGGGCATGTGGCTGTTCCTCGCCACGGAAATCCTGCTCTTCGCGGGTCTGTTCGCGTGCTACGCGGCCTACCGCTTCCTGTTCCCGGAAGCGTGGGCGGCCTCCAGCCGCAGCCTGGACCTGACGATGGGCACCATCAACACGGTGGTGCTCATCACCTCCTCGTTCACCGCCGCCATGGCGGTGCACTACGCCAAGGAGGGGAAGAACAAGATGGTGGGGCACATGAACGTGCTCACCCTCCTGATGGCGGTGGGCTTCCTCGTCATCAAGTTCTTCGAGTACAAGCACAAGTTCCACATCGGGACGCTGCCGGGCCGCTACTACTTCTACGAAGGCATCCAGCTGCCGGGCGCGCCGATGTACTTCACCGTGTACTTCGCCTCCACGGCGCTGCACGCGCTGCACGTCGTCATCGGCATGACGGTGCTGGCGTTCGCCACGGTGCGCGCGTACCGCGTCGGGGACTTCAACGCGAACAACTACACGCAGGTCGAGCTGGGCTCCATGTACTGGCACCTCGTCGACCTGGTGTGGATCTTCCTCTTCCCGATGCTGTACCTGGTCTGAGGGTTACGCACATGGCCATCGCCAACGAATCGCGTCAGGAAGAGCACAACATGCAGGAGCACCACGGCGCCGGGCGCTACGTGGTCATCTGGATTGCCCTGCTGGTGCTGACGGTCGTCACCGTGTTCACCGGGCGCATGCACCTGCCTGACTTCGGCCTGGTGCTCGCGCTCATCATCGCCAGCGTGAAGGGCACGCTGGTGGCGCTGTACTTCATGCATCTGAACGAGCACCAGGGCGCCAACCGCCTGGTGTTCGCCGTGTCCATCCTGTTCGTGGTGCTGCTCATCGGCTTCTCGCTGATGGACATCGGCACCCGCTTCCGTCTGGCCAACCCGCCGGGGTCGCAGTACAGCGACCTGCAGGCGGTGGACATCGGAGCGAACCCGACGGAAGGCCGCACGGGTGGCCACCAGCAGATCCAGAAGCAGATCCACGAGAAGCACGAGTAGTCCGTCGCCTCTCGCGGTCCCCTGAAGCACGAACGCGGCGCCCGGGATTCTTCCCTGGCGCCGCGTCGCTTTTGGCGGGCCTGGGTGGCCCGGCCCGCCGGAGGGGGACTACAGGGCGACGGTCAGGTTGAAGGACAGCGCCGTGTCGGTGGACACCTTGCCCGGGGGCGGGGCGCTGTCGGACTTCACGAGGAAGCCCACGCCCAGGGCCAGCGCGTCCGTGAGGTTCGCCATCACCTGCGTCTGGCTGCTGAAGAGGATGCGCGAGTCGGCGATGACGCTGACCAGGATCTCCGCCTCTTCCTGGAAGGTGATGTCCTTGGAGACGCCGTAGCGGAACAGGGCGCCGAAGCGCGGACCGCCCAGGTCCACGTCCGGCAGGTCCACGCGATCCGGGTAGTACTGGAAGCGCATTTCGCGCGCGTAGCGGAAGGCGAAGTCGGTGCGCAGGATGGTTTCGCGCACGCTGGCCTTCTCATCCCTCTTGGTGTCGAACCAGAAGATGCTGGCACCGGCTTCACCGTAGGGCCGCGCCTCCACGCTCTTGATGTGGTCCGTGTCGACGCCGCTCAGCAGGTAGCCGCTGATCTCCTGCGTGAAGCGGCGGTCCCCACGCAGCTCGACGCCGGCGTTGAGGGCCACCACCTGGGACAGGGACTCCACCACCCCTTCCACCTGGGGCGGGCGGCTGCGGCCGTACGCGCCGTAGGCCTTCACGGAGTAGATCCAGTTCTCCGTCTTGCGCAGCGCGCTGGCCAGGCCGCTCACGGTCAGCGTGGACGCGTTGCCGGTGAGGGAGATGAGGCTCAGGCCCACGCTGACGTCCCAGGTGCTGGGCTTCGCGGGGGCTGCCGCGGGGGCGGCCTCGGGGG
>NZ_RAVY01000032.1:0-61102 GCF_003611625.1 Corallococcus sp. CA054B | reverse complement strand
AGCCTTATCGTCGGCAGCGTCAGATGTGTATAACAGACAGGCCCAAGCCCTGCTGCAAGGGCGCGGCCAACGTGTCCTGGCAGAGGCGTCCCCTCGGCGGAAGCCCCGGGGAGCCCGTCTCAAGGGCGGGTCTGCTGTCCCTCAGCCGGTAATTCCTGCCGACCGGAGGGAGGGGAGGCGGTAAAGAAAGACGCCCGCGCGGGTCTCCCCGGCGGGCGTCGATGTATGTGTTATGTGTTGGACGGGATGAAGGCCTACAGCACCTTCACCGGCACTTCCTTGAGCACCTGGTCGCCGCGCATGACGGTCACGGTCCACGCGCCGGCCTTGGGCAGCCGCACGCCGGTCCACTGACGCGCGCGCCAGCCCTCGCCCTTCACCTTCACGTCCTTCGTCTCACGCACGGTGGCGCCCTGCTTCACCTGCACCGTGATGTCGTCGATGGAGTCGCCCTGGGGCACCAGGTAGCTCTGCCACAGCATCACGTTGGTGTTCGCCTTGACGCCCTCGGGGCCCACCTCGGCGGTGCACTCGTACTTGTTGGGGCCGTCCTTGGCCACCTCCGTGCAGAGCTTGGCCTCCACCAGCACGGGACCCTGGCCCTGGCCCTTGTAGAAGTAGTTCCAGGTCTCGCGCACCGCGTCCGCGCTGGGGGCCTTCACGGACTCCGCCGCCGGCGCCGCCGCCTCCTGCGCTCCCGCCACCGTCGCCATACCCAGCACCGCGCACAGCACGCTTCCGTTGATCAGGCTCTTCATGTTTGGGGTCCCCTCGTTGATGTTGAAGGCGGCCGGCCCACGTCCGGCCCCTTGGTGTGCCTGTCTACCATGAAACATCCCGCGTCATTCCCCGAGTCCCGGATTCCAGGGTTTCACACCGGGGACGCCGCGCCGCGCTAGCCGAACAGGAAGAAGCCGAGCGTCACCAGCGGCAGGTACGCGAGGAAGGCCACCAGGAGGAAGCCGAGGATGTCCTTGAACTCCAACCGGGCCACGGCCAGCAGCGGCAGCGCCCAGAAGGGCTGGATGAGGTCCGTGGCCATGTCGCCCCACGCGTACGCCAGCACCACCTTCTCCGGCGCCACGCCCAGCCGTCCCGCCGCATCCAGCAGGTAGGGCGCTTCAATGGCCCACTTGGAGCCGCCAGAGGGCACGAAGTAGTTCACCACGCCGCTGTAGAGGTACACGATGGCGGGGAAGGTCTGCTGCGTGGACAGCGACACGAAGAGCTCCCCGATGCGGTCCGTGAGCCCCGTGGCCTTGAAGATGCCGTAGATGCCCGCGTACAGCGGGAACTGCAGCACGATGCCGTGCAGCACGCTCGCGGCCTCCTCGCTCGCCTTGAGCAGCCGCGCGGGCGTGCCGTGCAGCAGCACCGCCAGCGTGAGGAAGGTGAAGTTCACCACGTTGAGGTTGAGCGCCTTCCAGCCGCCGTGGAGCCACAGGTGCCGCGCGAACCACGCCAGGCCCAGCACGCCGAAGAGGACGTTGAGCAGCCACGCGTGATCCAACCACTCCGCGGGGCTCAGGCGCCCTTGAGGCTTCTCTGGCGGGACGAAGTCGCCCAGCTTCTCCAGCACTGCGGGCTCCACGCGCACCGTGCGCTCGGGGGACGGGTGCAGCGCCCACGCCAGCGCCGTGAGCAGCGCCACCGCGGCCAGCGTGAGGCCCACGTTGAAGGGGGAGAAGAGCGTCCGGTCGATGGGGATGACCCCCAGCTGCTTCTCCAGGAAGTGCCCCGGCGTCGCCACCAGCAGCGGCGCGGAGGCGGACAGGCCCGCGTGCCACGTGGCGCCCAGGCCGAAGTAGGCGCACGCCACCAGCAGCCGGTAGTCCACGTCCGGGCGCCTGCGCGCGATGAAGCGCACCAGCATGGCGCTGGCGACGAGCGACAGGCCCCAGTTGAAGTACGCGAGCGCCATGGACACCGCCGCCATCAGCGCGGTGGCGCTCCGGGGGCTCTTCGGCAGGCGGGCCACCCATTCCAGCAAGGCCTTCACCGGCGCGGTGAGCGCGAGCAGATAACCGGTGAACATCACCAGGGCCATCTGCATGGAGAAGGTGAGCAGCTCCCAGAAACCTCCGCCCCACGCGTCCAGCACCACCGGCGGCGCGGCGCCCACCCAGCCCAGGGCCAGCGCCATGGTGAGCAGGGTGAGCAGCACCGCGATGGCGAAGGCGCTGGGGACGAAGCGCGCGGAGAAGCGGCCCAGGCCTTCGGCGAACCGGACGAGGGTTTCCACGGTGTGAGGGCTCCAGGCGTTCAGGCGGCCCCGGCGCGAAACTCCCAGGGCGACACCCCGGGTTTTACGGTATGAGCGGTCGCCATGTCCCCTAGCGAGCAGCACCCGCCCGCCTTCGAACGCATCGCGACAGGCGTTCCCGGACTGGATCCCATCCTGGGCGGTGGCCTGGTGGCCTCAGGTGTCTACATCGTGGTGGGGGAGCCCGGCGCGGGGAAGACCCTCTTCGCCAACCAGCTGTGCTACTCGCAGGCGCGCCAGGGCACGCGCTGTCTGTACGTGACCCTGCTGGCCGAGTCGCACTCGCGCATGCTGGCGAACCTGCGCAGCATGGCGTTCTTCGACGCCTCCCAGCTGCCGCAGCGCATCTACTACGTCAGCGGCTTCCGCATGCTGGAGGAGCAGGGGCTGCCGGGCCTGCTGGAGCTGTTGCGCCGGGAGATGCGCAACCACGGCGCGGGCATCCTGGTGCTGGACGGCCTGGTGCAGGCGCAGGAGGCCGCGGGCAGCAGCCGCGACTTCAAGAAGTTCATCCACGAACTCCAGGTGTCCGCCGGCCTGTCGCGCTTCACCGCGCTCCTGCTCACCAGCAGCGTGGGCCCCACCGTGCACCCGGAATACACCATGGTGGACGGCATCCTGGAGCTGCGCGAGCGCACGGCGGCCATGCGTTCGTGGCGCGAATTGCAGGTGCGCAAGTTCCGCGGCAGCGCCAGCCTCAACGGCGCGCACCACTTCCGCATCTCCGAGGCGGGCCTGGAGGTGTTCCCCCGCCTGGAGACGATGGTCAGCCGCTCGCAGCCGCCGGACTGGGGCACGCAGCGCGTGAGGTTCGGCGTGCCCACGCTGGACGCCATGATTCCAGAGGGCTTCGCCGCGGCGTCCACCACGCTGGTGATGGGGCCTCCGGGCTGCGGCAAGACGATCCTCGGCGTCAGCCACCTGGCGGAAGGGCTGCGCCTGGGCGAGCCCTGCCTGATGGTGAGCTTCTACGAGGGGCCGGACCGGCTGATGCACAAGGCGGCCAACGTGGGGCTGTCGCTGGCCAGCGCGGTGAAGGACGGCCGGCTGGTGCTCCAGTGGAACATGCCCGCCGAGTGCAACCTGGACCTGGTGGCGCACTCGCTGCTGGAGGACGTGCGCAGACGCGGCGTGAAGCGCCTGTTCGTGGACGGCCTGAGCGCCATGGTGGAGACCACCCACGAGCCGGCGCGCATCAGCCCCTTCTTCGCCGCGCTCACGCAGGAATTGCGACGCCACGGGGTGACGACCGTCTTCACGCTGGAGACGCCACGCCTGTTCGGCCCGGACATGGATGTTCCCCTGGGGACCGGCCTGTCCGGCGTGGCGGAGAACCTGCTGTTCATGCGCCACCTGGAACTCAATGGCCGCCTGCGGCGGCTGCTCTCCATCTTCAAGCTGCGCGACGCGGACTATGATCCGACGCTGCGCGAGTTCCTCATCACCTCCCAGGGAATCGAGATCCAGCCGCCCTTCCAGCCGTCGCCCGAGTTGCTGCTCACCGGTATCGCCCGCTTCCCGGGCAACCACTCCTGACCCCCAGAGGCTCCGTGGTTCCCGCGACCGAGACCGTGCTGGTGGTGGATGACGAACAGGGCATCCTGGAGGCGCTCGCGGACCTTCTCCGAGAGGAGGGCTACCGCGTGCTCACGGCGTCCCATGGCCGCGAGGCCCTGGAGCGCATGGCGGAGGTGACGCCGGACCTGGTGCTGACGGACTGGATGATGCCCGTGCTGGACGGCCCCGCGCTCATCGCGCGCATCCAGCAGGACCCGGTGCTGCGCCACATCCCCGTGCTGGGCATGAGCGCCGTGGACGTCAGCGGCCTCAAGCGCCTGCACCCGGGCATGGAGTTCCTCCAGAAGCCGTTCGACATCCGGGCCCTGATGAAGCTGGTGCGCCGGGCCCTGGACGCGAATTCCCGCGTCCGGGGAGGGTGAGGCGCACTGCCCGCGTGCCCGGAGGGTCCTCCGCCATGTTCCACCTGCTCAAGCTGGGTCCCGTGCCCCTCTCCGTGGGCACCACCGGCGTCTACCTGCGCATCGGCGAGACGGGCGACCCGTCCGCCCCCGTCTTCGAACAGACGGACCTGGCCGGCGTGCGCGCCCTCATCGCCGGCCTGGAGCCGTCCCAGGTGTCGTGCGAGCCCGCCCTGGCGGACGCCGCCGCCGAGCTGGGCCTGGCCGTGGCGCCTCCGTCCCTGGCGGCGCTCTCCGCCCGGGCGGCCATCGCCACCTTCCTCGCGTGGGGCCAGATGGGTGTGTCCGGGCTGGGCAGCGACAAGGCGCTGCTCTTCGTGCAGGCCGCCACCGAGTTCTGGGACGCGAAGCCCTGGACGCACTGGGACGACAGCCAGGCCTTCACCGTGGACGTGACGGGCGCGCACGAGCACACCTACGAGGGCTGCGTCTTCCACGGCGAGGACGAGGGCCCCTCGGGCCTGGCCCTCTACCTGTCCCCCGGTTCGCTGGGGCGGCTCTTGGAGCTCCAGGTGCACGGCGCCAACAAGGAGGCGCAGGCCCTGCCCGCCATCACCGTGTCGCTGGAGGCCCGCCCCACCTACGCCGTGGACGCGCTGTCCGCCGCCGGCCGCGCGCCCCGGCTGCCCCTGCCCGTGAAGGCCGGTCCCCAGGGGCTGGCCGTGCCCTCCAGCCTGGAGTCCCTCATCCTGGTGGCCGCCCTGCGCGCCGTGGCCCGCCTGTCCCCGTCCCAGCCCGAGGCCCTGAGCAGCATGGTGGCTGGCGACGCGCGCATGGACGTCCGCGTCCGCGCCCCCGCCCCTCGCGTTCGCAACTAGGCGGAATCAGGCACCCCCTGGCGTGACGCACCCCGACCAGACAAACGGCCAGGCTCGTGTGGAACTGTGAACAACCGCCCCCACCGAAAAGGTTGATTCACAAAGTATCTGGGTCCATAGGTGGAGACGTGACTGACGCCGGCCTCACACCACGGGTCCAGCGCTTCCTCACGACGCACATCGATTCCATCGAGAAGCTGGAGGTGCTCCTCCTGCTTCGCGCCCGGACGGAGCGGGCGTGGACGGCGCCGGCGGTTGCCCTGGAACTGCGCATCACCGAAGCCTCGGCGGCCCGCCGCCTGGCGGAGCTGCGGACGGGAGGGCTGCTTCTCCAGGATGGGGGAGCGGAGGACGCCTACCGCTTCAGCCCCAGCCGCTCGGAGGACGTGCAGGCCACGGCGGAGCTGGCGATGGCGTACTCGGCGCGCCGCGTGAGTGTGATTTCGTTCATCTTCTCACGCCCCATGGATCGGGTGAGGGGCTTCGCGGACGCATTCGTGCTCAAGAAGGACAAGGACGGCGACGGACATGGCTGAGGCGGTCTACATCCTGTGCGCGTTGACGAGCCTGGCGTGCGCGGTGCTGCTGCTGCGGGCCTGGCGGCGCACGCGGATGAAGCTGTTGCTCTACAGCGGCCTGTGCTTCACGGTCTTCACCCTGAACAACGTGCTGCTCTTCCTGGACCTGGTGTTGATCCCCGCGGGCGACCTGTCGCTGGAGCGCACCATCACATCGCTGGTGGGGGCCGGCGTGCTGCTCTTTGGCCTCATCTGGGACGTGTCCTGACGCAATGGTGGGGGACGCCATGATGAAGATCCTGCTCGATGGCGCGGTGATGATGGCGTACCTGGTGTGCGCCCTCTTCTTCCTGCGCTTCTATCTCCAGTCGAAGGACCGGCTGTTCGCGCTGTTCTCCCTGGCCTTCACGCTGATGGGCGTCAACAACCTGCTGGGCGCGCTGCTGGCGCCGACGCTGGACGCCGAGCGCATCCACTACCTGTATGTCGTCCGCCTGATGGCCTACCTGCTCATCCTGGGAGCCATCTGGGACAAGAACCGCGCGGGGCGTAGCGCGCGGTGAGATGCTGTTCTCCTCCTTGGCCTGACGGGAGGACTCCTTCGTGACCACGACCTCGCTTCCCCGCTTCACCCCTCGCCGCGCGCTCGGGCGCACGGGCTTCACCGCGACGGCGGTGGGCATTGGCGACCTGGCGGACCGCACGGTGCCGCGCGAGGAGCTGGTCGCCACGCTCGCGCGGGCGCTGGACGCGGGGCTCAACGTCATCGACACGGCGCCTGGCTACGAGGACGGCCTGAGCGAAGAGGTGGTGGGCGAGGCGCTGCGCGGCCGGCGTGAGGGCGTGTTCGTCATCGACAAGGTGGACGAGCTGGAAGCGCCGGTGGCGCCGCAGGTGGAGGCGTCCCTGCGGCGGCTGGGCCTGCCGTCGGTGGACCTGTTCGCGCTGCACGCGGTGAAGTCGCTGGCGCAGTGGGAGGCGTTGGCCCGGCCGGGCGGCGCGCTGGAGCAGTTGGAGGCGTGCGTGGCGAAGGGGCAGGCGCGCTTCAAGGGCATCTCCTGCCACCACCCGGACGCGCTGGTGGCGGCGGTGCGCTCCGGGCGGTGTGACGTGGTGATGTTCCCGCTGGGGCCCTTCGTGGACCCGCGCTACGTGACGGAGGTGCTGCCCCTGGCGCGAGCGCACGGAGTGGGCGTGGTGTCCTTCAAGACGTTCGGCGCGGGCAAGCTCCTGGGGGACACGGAGGGCTACGGCCGGCCGCTCCAGGCGCGCCCGCGCGGCAAGGTCAGCTCCGGTGGAGAGGCGCGCGACACGCCGGTGCTGCCGCACCTGTCGGTGGCGGAGTGCGTGCAATACACGCTCACGTTGGATCCGGACGTGATGTTGATGGGGATGGGCTTCCCGAACGAACAGGACGCCGCGCTGCGGGCGGCTTCGGCCTTCCATCCGCTCGACGCCGCGGGGATGCAGGCGGTGCGGGAGCGGGCGCACGCCGCCATCCAGGGGAAGGGGGCGGTGTGGTGGAACCCGCCTTCACCGGACGTGGCGGTGGGCTGAGTCGCCGCGCGCAGGCGGGCGGGCCGGGCGGGTTGCCTGCCGGACACTCGCCTGGAGTCCCGCGGGACTGAAGGCTTGTGGCGCGCAGGGGGGCGTCATTATCCGGAGCGTCCCATTGGTGAGGCGTCATCCCCATGACGCCGTGGCCCGCGCTCCATGCCTGAACCGTCCATCGAGCCTTCGACCGAGCCTGCCGGTGAGCCACCGCCGCCGTCCGCCGTGACGGCGAACGACGCGGTCCCCGTGTCCGCGCTCGATGGCATGGGTGGGGCCGTCGCGCTGGAGCCGGCGCCCCCTGCTTCCACGGAGGTCGCGTCGCCGAGAGCTCCGGTGTCCCTCGCCGGTGGCCGAGACGCTTCAGCCTCCGGGGAGGAGGGCCGCTTCGCGTTCCTGGCTCGCGCGGGCGAGGTGCTGTCGTCGTCGCTGGATGAACCCACGGTGCTGCGCCAGTTGGCGGAGCTGGTGGTGCCGGGACTGGCGGATTGGTGCGCGGTGGACCTGGTCACGCCGTCACGCACGGTGGTCCGCCGGGCCGCGGCGCACCGTGACCCCGCGCTCGTGCCCTCCGTGTATGCCATTGCCGAACGCTGGGCCCCGCGGGAGGACGGCTCCCTGGGCGTGGCGCAGGTGCTGGACACCGGCCAGCCCCGACTCATCCCAGAGGTGCCCGAAGAGGCGTTCCATGAGCTGACACGGGGCAACGCGGCCCTGGGGGAGACGTGGCGCCTGGGCTGCCGCTCCGTGATGCAGGTGCCATTGGTCGCGCGGGGCCGGGTGTTGGGATGTCTGTCATTGATGTCCGGCACGGCCGGCCGCTTTGGCGAATGCGACCTGGAGCTGGCGCGCGAGCTGGCCCGCCGGGCCGCGCTGTCCCTGGACAACGCGCTCCTGTATGGCGAGGCCCGTCAGGCCCAGGCGCGCACGGCGCGGCTCCAGGCGGTGACGGCGGCCCTGTCCCGCGCGGCCTCCGAGGACGCGGTGGCGCAGGTGCTGGCGCGCGAGGTGTGGGAGGCGAGCGGCGCCACGCGCGTCGCGGTGCTGGCGCTGGAGGAGGACGGCCTCATGCGCCCGCTGCGCGTCCTGGGCTACCCGGAAGACGCGCTGGCGTCGTTCACCCGGCCGTCGGATGGCGTTGCCCTGGACATCCGGCGCGAGGCGGGCTGGTTCGGTTCGTTGGAGGAGTTCATCGCGCGCTACCCGGAGCACGCGGAACTCGCGCGCCGCCAGGGCGCAGGGGCACGCGCGGTGGTGCCGCTGTGGGGTGAGACGCGCGTGCGGGGCCTGCTGCTGCTCGCGTGGCCGGAGCCTCGCGTCTTCCCGGATTCGGAGCGCGCGTTCCTGGAGGCGCTGGCGCACCAGTGCGCGCAGGCGCTGGAGCGGTCCGCGCTCTACGAAGCGCTGCGCGAGCGCACGGAGCGGCTGCGGCAGGCGCTGGTGACGGGCGACATGGGGACCTGGCGCCTGGACCTGGTGCGCGGCAAGGAGCTGCGCGACGCGGCGCTCAACCACATGCTGGACCTGCCGGCGGTGGACTCGGCGGTGCCGGTGGGGGACCTGCTGGAGCATCTGCATCCGGAGGACCGGCCCCACGTGGAGGCGGAGTTCCACCGCTATCAGCGCGAGTCACCGGGCTTCTTCGAACTGGAGTTCCGCGTGATTCGCCGCGACGGCGGCGTGCGCTGGCTGCACAGCGTGGGGCAGTCCTTCGCCGGGCCGGACGGGAAGGTGACGGAGCTCACCGGCGCCATGGCGGACGTCACCCGGCGCAAGGAGGCCGAGGAGCGGCTTCAGCTGTTGCTGGACGCAAGCCGCGTGCTGGCGCTGCGCCTGGACGACGTGGAGGAGGCGCTGCCGGAGGTGGCGCGGCTGGTGGTGGACCACGTGGCCACCGGCTGCCTGGTGGACCTGGCCGCGCCGGATGGCACCCTGCGGCGGGTGACGGCGGCCCACCGCGTGCCCGAGCACGACGCGCGGCTCCATGAGGCCCTGGGAGGCACGGGCCGGGGGCCTGCGCACCCGGCGCTCCAGTGCTTCCACACCGGAGAGGTCTGCTTCCTGTCGCGCCTGGACGCCAGCCGCTGCGATGACGTCTCCTCGAGCGCTGCGCACCGGGCGCTGGTGGACCGCCTGGCGCCCACGTCCGTGCTGTCGGTGCCGCTGCGCGCGCGGGGCCGCACGCTGGGCGTCATCACGCTGTTCACCGCCGAGCCCCAGCGCGCGCTGGTGTCCGCGGACGTGGCCATGGCGGAGGAGCTGGCGCTGCGCTTGAGCGTGGCGCTGGAGAACGCGCGCCTGTTCCACGACGCCCAGTCCGCGGTGCGGCTGCGCGACGAGTTCCTCTCCGTGGCGAGCCACGAATTGAAGACGCCGCTCACCAGCCTCATCCTCCAGCACAACCTCATTGGCCGTGCGCTGGAGACGGCGGGCACGTCCGGGCCCGTGACGGGGAGGCTCAACACCGCGCAGCGGCAGGTGTTCCGGCTGACGGCGCTGGTGGACAACCTGCTGGACGTGAGCCGGCTGTCCCTGGGCAAGCTGGCGCTGGAGCGCGCGGAGGTGGACCTGGTGCAGCTGACGCGCGACGCGGTGGAGCGCCTGGAGGACGTGTTCGCCCAGGCGCGGTGCCCGATCGAGCTGGAGCTGCCGCGCACGCTGACGGGCCAGTGGGACGCGCTGCGGTTGGACCAGGTGCTGGTGAACCTGCTCACCAACGCGGCGAAGTACGGCGCGGGCCACCCGGTGTCGGTGCGCGCGGGCGTGGACGCGCGCGACGAGGCCTGGGTGGAGGTGCGCGACGAGGGCATCGGCATCGAAGCGGACGCGCTGCCGCGCCTCTTCGGCCGCTTCGAGCGCGCCGTGAGCGAGCGGCACTACGGCGGCATGGGCCTGGGGCTCTACATCAGCCGCCAGATTGTGGAAGCGCTGGGCGGGCGCATCGACGTGGACAGCCAGCCGGGGCAGGGCGCCACCTTCACGCTGCGGCTGCCCCGGAACGCGGCGGAAGCGCGGCCCCCGCCTCCCCCGGAGCTGTGAGGGAGGCGAAGGGTGCGGTCTTCAGTGCTGGGGCCCCTTGGGCGGGGGGCCTTCCTGTTCGAGCGCGCGGTACTCGTCGTCCGTGAACAGGCGTGAGCGGATGAGGAAGCGCACGCCTTCGGGGGCTTCGACGGAGAAGCCGCTGCCGCGACCGGGCACCACGTCCACGGTGAGGTGGGTGTGGCGCCAGAGCTCGAACTGCGGGCCGGACATGTAGAAGGGCGTGTGGACGATGTCACCCAGGTACACGTCCTCCTGTCCCACACGGAAGTCGCCGCGCGGGAAGCACATGGGCGCGCTGCCGTCGCAGCAGCCGCCGGACTGGTGGAAGAGGAGCGGACCGTGAAGGCCCTGCATCTTGTGGATGAGGGCCTCGGCGGCCGGCGTGACCTCGACGCGCGGCACGGACATGCGGGGCGTCCCTAGAAGAAGCCCATGGGCTTCGGGTCGTAGCTGACGAGCATGTTCTTCGTCTGCTGGTAGTGATTGAGCATCATCTTGTGCGTCTCACGCCCGATGCCGGACTGCTTGTAGCCGCCGAACGCCGCGTGCGCGGGGTACAGGTGGTAGCAGTTCACCCAGACGCGGCCCGCCTGGATGCCGCGGCCCATGCGGTACGCGGTGCTGTTGTCGCGCGTCCACACGCCGGCGCCCAGGCCGTAGAGCGTGTCATTGGCCATCGCGAGCGCGTCCTCGGCGTCCTTGAACTTCGCCACCGCGACGACGGGGCCGAAGATCTCCTCCTGGAACACGCGCATCTTGTTGTGGCCCTCGAAGATGGTGGGCTCCACGTAGTAGCCCTCCGCCAGCGCGCCGGGCAGCGCCTTGCGCCCGCCGCCGGTGAGCACCTTCGCGCCCTCCTTCTTGCCGATGTCCAGGTAGCTGAGGATCTTCTCCAGCTGATCATTGGACGCCTGCGCGCCAATCTGCGTGGTGATGTCCAGGGGGTTGCCCTGCACGATGCGCTTCGTGCGCTCCACCGCCTTGGCGATGAACTCGTCGTAGAAGCGCTCGGCCACGAGCGAGCGGGACGGGCAGGTGCAGACCTCGCCCTGGTTGAGGGCGAACATGGCGAAGCCCTCCAGCGCCTTCTGGGCGAAGTCGTCGTCCTTGGCGAAGACGTCCTCGAAGAAGATGTTGGGGGACTTGCCGCCCAGCTCCAGCGTCACGGGGATGATGTTCTCGGAGGCGTACTGCATGATGAGGCGGCCGGTGGTCGTCTCACCCGTGAAGGCAATCTTCGCGATGCGCTTGTTGCTGGCGAGCGGCTTGCCGGCCTCGATGCCGAAGCCGTTCACGATGTTGAGCACGCCCGGGGGCAGCAGGTCGCCCACCAGCTCCGCGAACTTGAGGATGGTGACGGGGGTCTGCTCCGCGGGCTTGAGCACCACGCAGTTGCCGGCGGCGAGCGCGGGGGCCAGCTTCCACGCGGCCATGAGCAGCGGGAAGTTCCACGGGATGATCTGCCCCACCACGCCGAGCGGCTCCGTGAAGTGGTAGGCGACGGTGTTGTCATCCAGCTGGCTGAGCGAGCCTTCCTGCGCGCGGATACAACCGGCGAAGTAGCGGAAGTGGTCGATGGCGAGCGGCAGGTCCGCGGCGAGCGTCTCGCGGATGGGCTTGCCGTTGTCCCACGTCTCGGAGACGGCGAGCATCTCCAGGTTCTGCTCCATGCGGTCGGCGATCTTCAGCAGGATGTTGGCCCGCTCGCCCGCGGCGGTGCGGCCCCACGCGTCCTTCGCCTTGTGCGCGGCGTCGAGCGCCTTCTCGATGTCCTCCGCCGTGGAGCGGGGAATCTCGCAGAAGGGGCGGCCGGTGACGGGGCTGATGTTCTCGAAGTACTGGCCCTTCACGGGCGGGACGAACTCACCGCCGATGTAGTTGCCGTAACGGCTCTTGTACTCGACCTTGCTGCCCTTCTGACCCGGAGCTTCATAGACCTTCGACATGGGGACTCCCTGCGTTGGGTTTTGACGCACTCCTGCGGGGGTTGACGCGGAACAGACCATAGGCAGGTAACGCTCCGCGTTATGTGCGCGGGGGCCGATGTAAATGTTTGTTAATGGTTGATCGCGGAATCAGTCACTCGGGCGTGATGCGAGCGGGCGGGCAGGGTGACCTTGCTGCCATCGGGCAGGTCTTCCACCTCAAGAGGTGGGGGCACGTCATGCAAATGTTTAGAGACCGCGTCGACGCCGGCCGTGCATTGGGTCAACGGCTCCGCGTCCTGCTCGGCGGAGCGGGTGACCTGTTGGTGTTGGCGCTGCCGCGCGGCGGTGTGCCCGTGGGGTTCGAGGTCGCTCGGATTCTCGGGGTGCCGCTGGACGTGTTCATGGTGCGCAAGCTCGGCACACCGGGGCACGAGGAGCTGGCCATGGGGGCCATCGCCACGGGGGGCGTCACGGTCCTCAACGGAAGCGTCGTGAGAAGGCTGGGGATTCCCCAGTCGGCCATCGCCGCGGCCGCGGAGCGTGAGACGCGGGAGCTGGCCCGGCGGGAGCATCTCTTCCGCGAGGGCAGGCCTCCCGCGCGGGTCGAAGGGCGGACGGTGGTTCTGGTGGATGACGGGCTGGCCACGGGCTCCACCATGCGAGCGGCGCTCCGGGCGCTTCGTCAGCAGAAGCCCGCGCGCATCGTGGTGGGCGTGCCCGTGGGCGCGCCGGAGACGTGCGCGGAGTTCGAGCGCGAAGCGGACGCGGTCGTCTGCGTCCACACCCCCGCGCCGTTCTACGCGGTGGGCCAATGGTTCGAGGACTTCACGCAGACCACCGACGACGAGGTGCGCGAGCTGCTGGCGCGCGCGGCACAAGAGGAAGGGGCTGCCCCGGTGGCGCCGTGAGTCCGGCGGAGGGTTGAAACATGGCTGAGCACAGAATTTCAGAGCACGCGGTGCGGCTGGAGGCGGAGCCCGGCGTGGAGTTGGACGGAACGCTGAGCGTGCCGGAGAGGGTCTCGGGCGTGGTGCTGTTCGCGCATGGCAGCGGCAGCAGCCGCTTCAGTCCGCGCAACCAGTACGTCGCGAGAGTGATGCAGCAGGCGGGGCTGGCGACACTGCTCATGGACCTGCTCACGCCGGGGGAGGAGGAGGCCGAGCGACTGACGCGGCACCTGCGCTTCGACATCGAACTCCTGGCGGGGAGGCTCGTGGGGGCCACGCGGTGGCTGGCGCAGGTGCCGGGGTTGGGGGGCCAGCCGCTGGGGCTGATCGGTTCGAGCACGGGAGCGGGAGCGGCGCTGGTGGCCGCGGGGCGGATGCCTGAAGCCATCCAGGCGGTGGTGTCCCGGGGCGGCCGACCGGATCTCGCGGGCGCGGTGCTGCCGGCGGTGCGAGCGCCCACCCTGCTCATCGTGGGTGGGGATGACACGCAAGTGATTGCGCTCAACCAGGAAGCACTGGAGGCGCTGCGCACGCACAAGCGGCTGGAGATTGTCCCCGGGGCGACCCATCTCTTCGAGGAGCCGGGAACGCTGGAGCAGGCGGCAAGGCTGGCCCGGGATTGGTTCCTCCAGCACCTGGCCACGGCCGCACGGGAGCGTCCGTCCGGCGAGGCCCCGGCATGAGCCCGCGCATCGCGGTGGTGGGAGGCGTGGCCACGGACTACCTGGTGCGCGGGCCGTCATTTCCGGAGCCGGGAGGCAGCGCCGAGGGCGACGTCTTCCAGGAGGCGCTCGGAGGAAAGGGGGCCAACGGCGCGGTGGCGGCCGTGAGGCTGGGGGCGCGTGCCTCGCTGGTGGCGCGGGTGGGTTCGGATGGGCGCGGCTTGAGGCAGGTGACGTCGCTGGAACGGGAAGGCGTTGCGTTGGATGGGGTGGTGCCTGATCCGGGTGCGCCCTCGGGCGCGGTGCTGGTGATGGTGGATGGAGAGGGGAGGAAGCAGACCTTCTTCTCGCCGGGCGCCAATCGCAGACTTTCCATCCGGGATGTGTTGCGGAGCACGGAGCGGATCGCCACCGCGAAGGTGTTGCTCGTACAGTTGGAGGTGCCGCTGGACGCGGTCCAGGCAGCGGTCCGTCTGGCGCGAGCAGCCGGTGTCCGGGTGGTGTTGGATCCCGCGCCCGCCGTGCCGCTGCCGGAGGTGTTGCTGGAGGACGTGCACGTCATCCGGCCCAACGCCGCCGAGGCCCGGGCGCTGACAGGCATCCCGGTGCATGGCCGTGCTTCCGCGCGGCGGGCCGCCCGCAACCTGCTGATGCGCGGAGTGGGAGCGGCCATCATCGCGGCGCCCGGAGGCAGTCTCCTCGTGTCGCGGGAGGAGGAGGCATGGCTGCCGGAGCTGCCGGTGGACACGGTGGATACCACCGGAGCGGGGGATGCGTTCTCCGCGGCGCTCTGTGTTGCCCTGGCGGAGTCCCAGCCACTGCTCACCGCCGCGCGCTTCGCGCACGCCGCCGCCGCCATCGCGACGACACGGCTGGGGGCGCAGGCGGGATTGCCGTATCGGGATGAAGTGCTCGGACTGCTCGCGGACGTAAAGCCAGACGTCCAGCCTGTGTCGCCATAGCGCAATCATTTCTTGGTCTGCTGCCGGTCCAGTGCCCGCCGCACCCGCGCCTCCTTCCCCTGCTTCTTCCTGAGCTTCTGCTGAACCGCGCCCTCGAACGCGAGTTGCTCCGACAGCGCGTGCAGTTCCTGCCGCGACAGGACCGGGCACTTCCAGTCCAGGTCCTGCATGCGCCGCAGGAACGCATCCGGAAGCGCCACGCCGTAGCGCAGGACGTAGTACGGAAGATCCGCCCGCCAGTGCCAGACGCCATCCGTCAGCGCATGGTGGGGCGCGATGTTCTTCTCGCCAGTGAACCAGTCACTCAGCGGCCCCGAACTGACCGCGAAGACGACGCCTGACGCGAGATAGCGTCCGATCCGAGAGCGCTCCTCCTCCGGAATCTTCCCTCGCGACTCCACGAGCGAAGGTCCCTCATCGGACTCCGGGTCGAACTCACGGAAGTACCCTGCGGCGTGGAGGGGCATCCCTGCTCCCTATCAGGAAGGACGCATTCAGCGCACCGCCGCACCGGGATCTCAGCCATGGTGGCAACCCCACGGACTGGGACAACATCATCCCGTTCCCCAAGGACATCCATCAGACCCTGAACGGGCTGTATGCCCAGTGCTACGCGAACCAGCCCCCGTGGACCGGCGTTGGGCCGAGCTATCCCTATGGCGAGTAACCCCATGTCGATGAGCGCCCTGCTCGAAGAGGTCTCGCGCCTCCACCACGCACGCCCTCCCGCGACTCCTGCGCAACTTGATGCCTTCGAGCAACGCGTCGGATGGCGCTTGGACCCGGACCTCCGCGCCTTCTACCTGCACTGCGACGGCGCGGACCTGTTCGACCGCGTCGACCCCGCGTTCTCCTTCCCTCCGCTATCGGAACTCCGCCGCGCGCGGATCGTCATGAGTCAGGACGACACGGACCAGGCAGGACCCGCGTCCTGGTACGCCCTCTGCGAGGTCCGCGATGGGAACTACATCCTGCTCGACGTGAGCCAGCAGCACGACGGCCGCTATCCCCTGCGTGACGGCTTCCGCGAAGGCTTCCCGGATCCGTCCCAGTGCCCGCGGATCGCCAGCTCCTTCTCCGAGTTCCTGGCGGGCGCGCTCCGCTCCAATGGGCGCTGGTTCTGGCTGAAGACGCTGATGCAGGACGGGTGACGGAACCCGCGTCCCCACCGCACGCAGCCGCGTCCCGCCAGAAGCCCGGAAACCCCCGCCATCCTCGCAGGACACTTCATCCCAGGCCGGTTTGTCGGGCTCCGGACACAGTCGGATCCGTACGTTCCTCTCGCGCTACAGGGCCTTCCAGGCTCCCTCAGCCAGCCGCGCAATCACGGCTTACTTCGAGACTGAACGAGATGTTTTCCAACATGGGTGTTCGTGTCGCTGCGCACTGGAAACCCGCACGGCGTGCTGTCATCTTGAAGGGACTTTCGCGGTGCGGCAGGGCGGTTGAGGGGAAGGCGGAGCGGAAGTCGTTCAAGGTCTTGCGGACCGAACGTATTGGGATGTGGTGGACGGAAAACTGTTCCGTCCCGGGGCTGTAAAAACTCCCCGAAAGCGAGGGGTGTCTGCCGATGAACTGGGACCCAGGCCGCATCCGAGTGTCGGAAAAGCGAAGCGGATCAACCGGTTGGCGCGCCCGGCCGCGCGAACCGGAAAACCCCGGTTCCTGGCACACCGCTCGCATCGGCCGCTGACGCTGTCCTCACCCCCGCATCGCCTTCCCTGATTACCGGTCCCTCGTGCTCGCCCAGTCGCCTCTCATCTGTTCCTGCGGTCAGCCCCACTCGGACGCGGAGGCGTGTCCCACGCTGATGCGCGGGCTGGACCTCAACGGCGGCACGATTCTCTACGCCGGCACGCCGCCGCCGGGACCCGCGGCGTCGCTGCCTGCTCCGCCCACGCCCATGTCGTCTCCCACGCCCGTGGTGCCTTCCCTCGTGGGCCAGGAGTTCGGCCGCTTCCGCATCGTGCGCGAGCTGGGCCGCGGCGGCATGGGCACCGTGTTCCTCGCGGAGCACGCGCTCATCCAGAAGCGCGTGGCCATCAAGGTGCTCCACGCGCACCTGGCCCAGGCCCCGGAGCTCGTCGCGCGCTTCCTCTCCGAAGCCCGCACGCTCACGCTCGTGCAGCATGAGAACGTCGTCACCCTCTACGACCTGGACTCGCGCGACGGGCGCCCGTACCTCGTCATGGAGTACCTGGAGGGTGACAGCCTGGCCAACTTCGCCCGCGGCCCCATGGCCCCGGCGCTGGTGGTGGACCTGATGGCCCAGGTGTGTGACGCCCTGGGCGCCGCGCACTCGCACGGCATCGTCCACCGCGACCTGAAGCCCGCCAACGTCTTCCTCGTCCCCAGCCCCAGCGGCAAGCAGCGCGTGAAGCTGCTCGACTTCGGCATCGCCAAGCTGCTGTCCCGCCCCGCCGGGGAGATGACCACCGAAGTGGGCGTCCTGCTGGGCACGCCGGAGTTCATGGCCCCCGAGCAGTGCGGCGACGGCATCGTGGACGCGCGCAGCGACCTCTACGCGGCCGGCGTGCTCGCGTACCTGCTGCTCACCGGCCAGGTGCCCTTCTACGGCCGCACCGCCGCCGAAATCCTGGTGGGCCACCTGCAGAAGGAGCCCGTCCCGCCGCACGAGCTGAACCCCGCCGTGCCGGAGGCCCTGTCGAAGGTGCTGCTGCGCGCGCTGGCCAAGCGGCCCGAGCACCGCTTCGCCTCCGCCGCGGAGCTGAGGGCGGCCCTGGAGGCGTCGCTCGCGCCGCCGCCCGCGCCCACCGCCCCGCCGCTCACCGCGCTGCTGCGCGGCCAGGGCACGCAGGCCCCCGTGGAGCTCAAGGGCGAGTGGGTGGGCCGCTCCGGCCTCTTCTTCCAGCTGGCCACCCCGCCTCCCGCGCTCCTGTCGGACGTGTCGCTGCTGCTGCGGCTGCCCGGCGGCGAGCTGCCGTGCACCGCGCAGGTGGTGCGCCACGTCACCGCCGAGCAGGCCCAGGCGTGGAACATGCCCCCGGGCTTCGGCGTCCAGCTGCGCGACGCCAGCCCCGCCTTCCAGGCCCAGCTGGCCCAGCTTCGCAACGCCCCGCGCGCGACGTCCGCGCAGAGCGCCGCCACCGCCGCCATCCCCACGCCCGAGGACGCGCAGGCGGAAGCCGTCCTCCAGGGGTTCCGCCGGCGGCTCGCCGGGGACCCCTACGCCGTGCTGGAGCTGCCGCGCGACGCCACGCTGGAGTCCGTGCGCACCGCGGCCCAGCGCGCTCGCGGGGCGCTGGAGCTGCTCAAGGCCCGCCCGCTGTCGGACAGCCAGCGCGCCCAGGTGGACCGCGCGCTGGAGCGCGTGGCCGGGGCGCTCCACACGCTGGGCCACGTGGAGCGGCGCGTGGAGTACGACGCCACGCTGGGCAACGTGGAGGGCATCGAGCGGTGCCTCGCCGCGGGCCTCACCGCCACCATGCTGGAGCAGTGCCGCCGCCGCTTCCTCGCGGGCAACACCGGCCGCGAGGGCCGCGCCGCCGTCCACCGCCTGTCCGGTGACGCGCTCGCGTCCGTGGGCCGGCTGGAGGAGGCGCTCGCCGCCTATGAGCTGGCGGTCCGCGCGGACCCCTTGGACCTGGAGGGGCTCAAGCGCTGGCGCTTCCTCCGGGCCCGGGTGCGGGGCTCGGCCGCTCCCCGGTAGAGGAGCCGGGCTCGAATCCACCCTGGGGGCGTCTTGCGTATGGAAGGGGAGTCTTCGTTAATCCTCTCCTCTCCCATGGCTTCCGAACCCGACGACAAGCTGCCGCCCCAGGGGCGCTTCAACCGCCTGCGCAAGCTGGCGGGCCTCTCCATGCACGTGGGCTCGGAGGTGCTCAAGACGGGGGCGAAAAAGCTCTCGGGGACGAGCCCCACGGAGCTGCTCAGCCTGGGCACCGCGGAGAAGCTGGTGGCCACGCTGGGGGAGATGAAGGGCGCGGCCATGAAGCTGGGCCAGGCCCTCTCCATGGACCCGGACCTGCTCACGCCTGAGGTGCGGCAGATGATGGCCCGGCTGCAGAACCAGGCCCCCGCCATGTCCTACGCGCAGGTGTCGCGCGTGGTGCAGGAGGAGCTGGGGGCGCCGCCGGAGGCGCTGTTCAAGGAGTTCTCCCCGGACGCGCTCGCCGCCGCGTCGCTCGGTCAGGTGCACCGCGCGGTGCTGCACGACGGCCGCCCCGTCGCCGTGAAGGTGCAGTACCCCGGCATCGACGTGTCCATGGGCCACGACATGGACAACCTGGGCCTCGTCGTGAAGACGGTGTCCAAGACGTCGCGGATGATGGACGGCACCGCCTACTTCCAGGAGCTCCGCGACGAGCTCATGCTGGAGCTGGACTACCGCCGCGAGGCGAAGCTCGCGCGGAGCTTCGCGAAGAGCGTGGCGCGGCTGCCGGACCTGTACGTGCCCCAGGTCATCGAGGAGCGCAGCGCCCACCGCGTGCTCACGCTGGAGCTGTTGGAGGGCCAGACGCTCAAGGACTGGGTGACGACGTCGCCGGACCCCACCGAGCGCTTCCGCGTCGCGCGCCAGCTCATCCGCGCCACCTATGGGCCGTTCCTGGACGCGGGCGAAATCCACGCCGACCCGCACCCCGGCAACTTCATGGTGATGCCGGACGGGCGCATGGGCCTCTTGGACTTCGGCTCCATCAAGCGCTTCAGCCCGGGCTTCATCGCGGCCAACCGCCGCATGTTCCAGCAGGCGCTGCGGCTGGAGACGCTGGACGTGCTGGGCCTGTGCCGTGAGGTGGGCTTCTCCGTGGAGCTGCCGGAGGCGGAGGCCGAGGTGCTCCTGCGCGAGGTGCTCCACATCGCCGGGCGGCCCATGCGCACGGCGCCGTATGACTACGGCACCTGCGACATCAACCGCGACATGCGCAACCACTTCACGCGCAACGCCGCGCGCATCATGCGCATCCGGCCGCCCCCGGAGGCGATGATGTTCTTCCGCGCCACCGGCGGACTGGCGCAGAACCTGCGCCTCGTGGGCGCGCAGGGCGACTTCCGGCAGGTGTTCCTGGAGGTCGGCACGCTCGTGGGCGAGTGAGCCTTCGCGTGAGCGAAGGAGCGCTACGTGCCGGCGGCGACGCGCGGGCGCTTGTGCAGCCGCTCCAGCTTGCGCGCCAGGTCCGCGCCCTGCGTGCTCTTGGAGAGGTATCCGTCCGCGCCCGCCGCCAGCGCCAGCGCGCGCAGCTTCGACTCGTCGGAGGCGGAGTAGAGGACGAAGCGGGTGTTCTCCGGGGCCTGCTGCCGGGCCAGGGTCAGCACCTTGTCGCCGCTCAGCGCGGGGATGTTCACGTCCAGGAGCACCAGGTCCGGCGCCGTGGTGCGCACCAGGTTGGACACCCCCAGGGATGAGCGGTGCGTCCGCACCTCGAAGTTGTACGAGGACAACGAGCGCTCCGTCAGCGCGAGCTGGTCCGGGTCATCGTCCACGATGAGGACGCGAATCTTGGTATCCGACATGGTGGCTCCCCCTGGAACCGACAGTTGGGTGCCCCGGTCGGCAGGATGCCGCCCCAGGAAGACAGTGACCCGGGCACTTCCCGAGTATCACCCACCCCCTCCCTTCTGGCCAGCCTCCCTGGAATTTTCTGGAAATTTCCAGTTCAAGCCACACGCCTCGTCCTGGCGGGTGGGCAGCCCGGAAGCTCGTCCCTAGCCTTGGAGTGAACACGCGCGATGCGACAGGTGGGTGTCCGCCCGACCTGGAGGACTCCGATGACATCCCAGTGGAAGGCGGAGGAGACGGGCTCGCGGGAGCGCGCCCTGGAGCTCCGCGCGGAGGCGCGGCGGCTGGAGTCCCTGGCGGCACGGGCGCAGGCGGAGGCCTACGCCGCGCTCTCCCAGGCCTGCGCGCGGCGGGCCCAGGCGCTGAAGGCCGTGGTGCTGGCGGATCAATCCGTGGCCAGGCTGGGGGGGAGCGAATACGAGCGGACCTGGGCCTTGCATGACGGTCAACGGGCGGAGATCCACGTGGAGTTGATGGAGCGCGAGGCTTCCATCCACGCGACCCAGGCCCGCCGGGCGGAGGCCGAGGCGGGCCGGGCGGAAGCGGAGGCGCAGGTGTCCTCGCAGAAGGCGCACCTGTCCCCCATCGAGGGGCTCGCCAGTCCGCCGCCAGGAGCGCAAGGCGCCTGAGCGCTGGCCAGGCGGCGGGGGCGCGTCCCGCCATCCCCGGGTCTGCACGGGACAGGGGCCCTGCCTAGCTTGAGACAGACGCGTCCGACTCCCCTGGCGCGCCGACAGGGAGACGAGCCACGTGCAACGTCACGACATCATCGTCATCGGCGCATCCATGGGGGGCGTGGAGGCACTCACCACGCTCGCGCGGCAGCTGCCCCGGGACCTGGCCGCCTGCGTGCTGCTGGTGCTGCACGTGCCGGCCCAGCACCGCAGCTACCTGCCGGAGATCCTCACGCGCTCCGGTCCGCTGCCGGCCCACCATCCCCGGGACGAGGAAGCCCTGGCGCCGGGCCGCATCTACGTGGCGCCCAATGACAGACACCTGCTGGTGGAGCCGGACCGCGTGAGGGTGCTGAAGGGCCCCAAGGAGAACGGGCACCGTCCGGCGGTGGATCCGCTGTTCCGCTCGGCCGCGGGC
This sequence comes from Corallococcus sp. CA054B, assembly GCF_003611625.1. Classification (NCBI taxonomy): domain Bacteria; kingdom Pseudomonadati; phylum Myxococcota; class Myxococcia; order Myxococcales; family Myxococcaceae; genus Corallococcus; species Corallococcus sp. CA054B. The sequence continues at coordinate 39,819 of NZ_RAVY01000032.1, read as the reverse complement.
ACCTACGGCTCGCGCGTGGTGGGCGTGGTGCTGACCGGCGCGCTGGACTGCGGCACCAGTGGCCTCATGGCGGTGAAGCGGGAGGGCGGGCTGGCGGTGGTGCAGGACCCGCGCGACGCGCTCTGTCCGGACATGCCCCGGAGCGCGCTGGAGTACGTGGCGGTGGACCACTGCGTGCCCCTGGAGGAGATGGGCGCGCTGCTGACGCGGCTGGTGGCCACGCCCGTCGCGCCGCGCTCGCGCAGGCGGTCGCGGCAGGTGGAGACGGAGGTGAAGGCAATGAAGGTGGACATCCCCTCCATGGACGACCCGCCCTCGCCCGTGGAGTACGCGAAGCCGTCGTATTACGGCTGTCCCGACTGCGGCGGCGTGCTCTTCGAATTGGAGGAGGATGGCCTGCTGCGCTTCCGTTGCCGCACGGGCCATGCGTACACGGCGGAGGCGTTGTCCGGCTCGCAGCAGAACCAGCTGGACGGCGCGATGTGGGCCGCGCTGCGCGCGCTGGAGGAGAGCGCGTCCCTGTCGCGCCGGCTGGCCGCGCAGGCCCGGGAGCGCAGCCATAACCACTCCGCGCTGCGCTTCGAGGAGCGCGCCCGCACGGCCGAGGCCCAGGTGTCGCTGCTGCGCCAGGCGGTGCTCGCGGCCTCCCCGGCCGGTGCCGCGTCCCTGGAGGCCGACGTCTCCGACGAGAAGGAGCAGATGGGCTGAAGGTCCCGGGGTCAGCGCGCTCCGCCGCGCGCCGGAGCGGCCTTCAGCGCGGGGAAGGTGAGCGTGAACACCGCGCCCCCTTCCGGACGGTTGGCCGCGGTGAGCGTGCCGCCCGCTTGCGTCACCACGCCGTGGGCCATGGACAGCCCCAGGCCGGTGCCCTTGTCGCCCTTGGTGGTGAAGAAGGGCTTGAAGATGTTCAGCAGGTGCTCCTCCGGGATGCCGGTGCCCTCGTCCTCCACCGTGAGCCGCACCGCCCTCCCGAACCGGAAGGCCTTCACGCGGATGGCGCCGCCCCGGGGCATGGCGTCGCGCGCGTTGATGATCAGGTTGATGACGACGTAGCGCAGCTCCATGGCCGAACCGCACACGTGGGGAAGCCCTTCGGGCAGCTCCACGTCCAGGCGCAGGGGATGGCCGCCCTGGCGCGACTGGTGCTCGATGCCGCCCCGGACGATGTCCACCGCGTCGCGGACCACGTCCATCAGCTGGACGCGCTCCAGCACGGTGCCGGGCTTGCGGCGGGAGAAGTCCTGGAGCCGGTCCACGCGCGCCTCCGCGTCGGACACGACGCGCGCGAGCGCGTCCAGGTGCTGCTGGCCCTGGCTGGCCGGGCCCACGTCTCGCTGGAGCAGCTCCAGCCGCAGCCGCATGGCGTCGAGCGTGGAGCGCAGGTCATGCGCGATGCCCGCCGCCAGCTCCCCCAGGGCGCGCACCTTCTCCCGCTCCAGCAGGGTGGCGCGCGCGCTCGCCAGCTCCTCCTCGGCGCGCGCCTGTTCGGTGATGTCGCGCGCGAGCACCAGCACCTGCCTGTGGCCGGTGACGCGCTCGGCGCGCACCTCCAGCACCCGGGGCTGGGCCTCGCGCGCCTGCCGGTAGCGGGTGACGCGCGCGCCTTCGGTGAGCGCGAGCACCGCCGCGGCCTCCGCCTGGGCCACGTCGCGCAGGGCCATCCGCTCCGAGCCGTCCTCCTCGCGCCGCCAGGGACCGCGCAGCCGTCCCAGCACGTGCCAGCGGCTGTTGGCCAGCACCACGCTGGTGGTGTTCATCACCGCGAGCGCGCTGTCGTTGGTCTCCAACGCCCAGCGCGACAGCTTGAAGGTGATGACCTGGCGCCGGGTGTGCTCGCCCAGCTTGCGCACCAGGGCCGTGTGCTTCTTCATGAGCTCGCGGTACTTGCGCAGGAGCCCCTGGGACTCCCGGACGCTGGGGCCCGGGACGGCGGAGGGCGGGGGCTCGCGGCTCGGGCTCATGCCTTGAGCTTCTCCTGCAGGCTCCGGTTCTCCTCCAGGAGCGCGGTGGCCCGGGTGGTGTCCTCGAAGAGGATGATGGAGCCCAGCACGTGCGTGTCGGTGATGAGCGGCGTGGCCACCAGGGTGGCGCTGCCCTTGCCCCCGTGCGGCAGCTGGTAGGGGATGCCCTCCATGCGCAGTGAGCGCTTCTCCTGCAGGTGGCGGCGCAGCTTGAGCAGCAGCGCGCGCTTGAGCGCGGGCACGTGCAGGGACCACAAGAGCTGGCCCACCGTTTCGCGCTCGGTGAGGCCCAGCAGCCGCTCCGCGGCCAGGTTCCAGGTGGTGATGCGGCCGTCACTGTCCAGCACCAGCACCGCGGCGGAGAGCGTGCGGATGATGGTGCGCTGGCAGAAGGTGAGCGCGTCCATCTCCAGCGTGCGGTGCGCCAGCTCGCGGTTGGTGGCGTCCAGCTCCGAGTTGGCGGACTGGAGCTCCTCGTTGGTCGTCTCCAGCTCCTCGTTGGTGGACTGGAGCTCCTCGTTGGTCGTCTGCAGCTCCTCGTTCGCGGACTGGAGCTCCTCGTTGGTCGTCTCCAACTCCTCGTTGGACGCGCGCAGCTCCTCCGTGGAGGACTGCATCCGCAGCTGCATGGCCTGCAGCTCCTCCTGGGCCACGCGCAGGCCCTGCTCCACGCCGCGCAGGTGGGAGATGTCGTGGACGATGTACAGCAGGCCCTGCCGCCCTCCCTCCCCCTCGCGCAGGGGCACCACCTGGATGCGCAGGGCGAGGGGGTCTCCGTTGGCGACCTCCATCAGCCCGTCGGCTGTCTCCCGCTCGGAGTTGCCGGAGCGCACGCGCTGGCTCTGTTCGATGAGCAGGTCGCCGCTGAGGCCGGGCAGGCCCAGCGTCGCCAGCTTCCTGCCCAGCATCTCGCCCTCGTAGCGGTTCCACATCCGCGCCGCCGCGCGGCTCCACAGCGTCACCGTGCCGTCGTTGTCCGTGGCGATGTGCGGACAGGGGTGCGAGTCCAGGAGGTTGCGCAGGAAGGAGCGCTCGAAGTCCATGCTGGGGTCGAGGAGGCGCGGCAGGGTCGTGGGCTCCGGTGGCAGCCGGTCCTGCGTGGTGCTGGTCACCTCCGACTGGCCGTCCTTGCGGTAGATGCGCCGGGCCAGGTCGATGGGCCGGAAGAGCCGGGCCGCGAAGGGGATGAGCTCCGAGCGGCCCAGCACCATCAGGCCGTTGCGGCGCAGCGCGAACTGGAAGCGCGCCAGCACCCGCTTCTGTAGCTCCGAGTCCAGGTAGATGAAGACGTTGCGGCACAGGATGATGTCGATGCGCGACACCGGCGCGTCCGACACCAGGTTGTTCACGCCGAACACCACCGCGCGGCGGATCTCCTTGCGCACCGTGAAGGTGTTGCCGGTGCGCACGAAGAAGCGCGCCAGCCGCTCCGGGGAGACGTTCTCCAACTGCTCCGGCGAATAGATGCCCCGGCGCGCGGTGGCGATGGCGTCCTCGTCCACGTCCGTGCCGAACACCTTCAGCTCGGCGCCGGGGTAGCCCGGCCCCATGGCCTCCGCGGCGATGATGGCCAGCGAGTACGCCTCCTCGCCGGTGGCGCAGCCCGCGCTCCAGATGCGCAGCTCCGTGTCCGGACGCTGGCGCACGAGCTCCTCCACGCACTGCTCCAGCGCCTGCCAGACCTCCTTGTCCCGGAAGAAGCTCGTGAGCTTGATGAGCATCGAAGAGACGAGCGTGCTCACCTCGGTGGGGTCCCGCTCCAGCAGCGCCAGGTAGGCGGTCCGGCTCCGGCAGCGCGTGGCCTGCATCCGCCGCTCGATACGCCGTTGCAACGTGGCCCGCTTGTAATTGCGGAAGTCGAAATTCCGCACCTGCCGGACCTTCTCCAGGATGGCTTCGAGCTCGCTGTCTCGTGGAGGCTTGGTCGCCATGCGAAAGGACGTAACCCAGCGGAGGTGAAACGGGCAAGACCGGTATCCCTCTCTCGGAGAAACACTGTCGGACACACTCCTCGTCCGGGTCTCGGATGACAAAACGTTCGCTGGCCTTCTTCTTCGCCGCCCTCATGCGGGGAGTGGTTTCACAGGGGCCAGCGGGATGGCATAGGGTGGATGACCCTTCCCAGGGGGTGATGTCCAGAGATGGGAAGGCAAGGGTGTCATCCATGGAATTGAACTCAACGGGGCGGGAGATCCGCGTCGCACTGCTGGAGGATCAGCAGGTGTTTCGCGAGAGCCTGGTGGCCCTGCTCGAAAGCGCGGGCATGAAGGTGGTGGCCCGGTGCGCGGAAACGAGCTCGTTCCTGTCCAACGTGCGCGCGGCCGCGCCGGATGTGGCGGTGGTGGACCTGCGGTTGGAGCACGTGGGCCGCGAGGGCGCGGAGGACGGATTGAACGCGCTGAAGTACCTGCATGACTTCCATCCGCAGGTGCGCGCGCTGGTGCTGTCCGGACACCGGGAGCCGGACGTGGTGGAGCGCTGCTTCCAGGCGGGAGCGGCGGGCTACCTGTGCAAGCTGAACGTGGGCGTCGATGACGTGGTGCGGGCCGTGGGCCGCGTGGCCCGGGGCGAGCGGCTGCTGCCCGTGGAGATGCTCCAGGCCCATTCCATGCACCTGGACGACCTCGAGATGCCGGCTTCCGCGCTGTCGCGGCTGACGCTGCGCGAGCGCGAGGTGCTGGGCTACGTGGCGGCCGGCGCGGACAACCTGAAGATCGCCGCGCACCTGGGCATCACCGAGCGCACGGTGAAGGCCCACCTGACGAGCATCTACCGCAAGCTGGGGCCGGAGAACCGCGCCCAGCTCGCGGTGCTGGCGTGCGAGCTGGGCGTGACCCGTCCCGTGCTGGCCTGAGGCGCTGGCCTCAAGGCGGCGCGGCTTCCTCCGCGCCGTCTTCCAGCGCTTCCCGGGGGTCGCCCAGGTGCTGGAGGAACCACTCCCCGGCGAGCTCGGCCACCTGTTCCAGCTCCGAGTCCTCCTGGAAGTGGTGGGTGGCGCCCGGGATGATGTCCATGCGCTTGTCGGCGCGGAGCGCCTCGTAGGCCCGGCGGTTGATGTCCAGGCCCAGCGTGTCCGCGCCGCCCACCAGCAGCAGGGTGGGGGCCTGCACCTTGGGCAGCACCGCGCCGGCCAGATCCGGACGACCGCCGCGCGACACGACGGCCTCCACCTGATCAGGCCGGAAGGCCGCGGCCGACAGCGCCGCGCCCGCGCCGGTGTGCGCGCCGAAGTAGCCCACGTTCAGGCCCGCGGTGGGGCCCTCGCGCCGCAGCCACCGGGCCGCGCCCGCCATGCGCATGCCCAGGAGGCCCACGTTGAAGCGCAACTGCCGCGTCCTGCGCTCCTCCATCTCCTCGCGGGTGAGCAGGTCCATCAGCAAGGTGCCCAGCCCCATCGCCTGGAACAGGCGCGCGGTCTGCGCGAGCCGTGGACTCTGGAGGCTGCTGTCGCTGCCGCGCGCCAGCACCACCACGCCCCGGGCCCCCGAGGGCACCGCCAGCCGTCCCCGGACGAGGACGGCATCATCGACCGGCACCATCACCTCACGCTCCAGATGCGTGCGCGCCGCCGGTCTTCCACCACGCTGCGCTTCGGACTCCCGCGCTTCTTCCCACCCGTGGTCCTGCCCTACCGCATTCAACCCCGTTCGTGACCGGGGACCTGGCATACAGGCTCCTCCCGTCTGCGTGTGGCTGGTTACCGCGTCTGGCCAAGACACAGTCTGAACATCACCCCTGCCGTTGTGACCTGCCGGAGGGGGCTGGGTGTCCAGCGTAGGACAGGGCCGGCGGGGCAGGCCAGGACGTCCCGGGGAGGCTCAGGGCTTCGTGGCCACCACCAGCTCGAAGGGGCCGGGGAGCACGTGCGCGTGCGTGAAGCCCGCGGCGGTGAGCGCCTCCAGGTAGAACTCCACCTCGCGCAGCCGGCTCACGCACGTGTCCACGCCGATGAGGAAGTAGGACCAGAAGAACTGGGCCGCCAGCCGCTCCGGGGTGCGGAACTCCTCGCAGATGAGCACGCGTCCGCCGGAGGGCAGGGCGGCGAAGGCGGCCTGCATCAGCGACCGCGCCACCTCCGCGGGCCAGTCATGCAGCACGCGCACGAACGACAGCGCGTCGTAGCCCCGGGGCAGGGGCTCCTTCAGGAAGTCACCGCCCACGAAACCCAGCCGCTTGTCGGACAGGCCCGCGCGCTCGCGCGTGCGCGCGACGAGGGCTTCCGTGGCGGGCAGGTTGTAGACATCCACGGAGAGCGCCGGGTGCTGGCGCAGCAGGTGCTCCGCGAGCGTGCCGTCCCCGCCGCCCACGTCGAGCAGCCGCGACTCGGAAGGCCACAGGGTGGCCGCGTGCGCGCGGAACGTCTCCAGGATGGGGCCCAGGCCCGCGGCCATGCTGGCCTCGAAGCCCTCCACCTGTTCGGGCGTGCGTGGAGGCCAGTCGAACGACGTGGCGGACATGGAGTGCTGGCCGCGCAGCGTCTCCGGCAGCCGGCCGTGCAGCGCCTTCCAGTCGTACTTCTCCCGGTCGCGCTCCAGCGACTTCGGTCCCAGCACGGCCTCGGCCGCCGAGCGCAGGCCGGGCACGCCGCGGTAGCGCGCCGCCTCCAGCGCGTCGCTGGTCTGCTCGCGCTGCACCAGGCCCAGGCTCTCCAGGCAGTCGAGGAACTTGTAGAGCCGCTTGGGGACGAGGCCGTGTTTCGCTGACAGCTCGCCCAGCGTCACCGGGCCGGGCTCCAGCGCGTCCAGCAGGCCCAGGTTCAGGGCCGTCTCCACGACGTCCAGCGCGCGGGCGCCGTTGAACAGCAGGTGCAAGAGGGCGCGGGGCGACGGCGCCTCGCGGGTGAGGGGAGGCATGCTCATGCGACTTCCTTGCGCTGCTCTTCGAGGAGCGCGTCCATGAAGGCGTCCACTTCCTCGGGCGTGTTGTAGAAGTGCGGAGCGGCGCGCAGGAAGCCCCGGTGGCTGCAGATGAAGCCGCGCGCCACCAGCCGCGCTGTCACCTGGGCGTCGCCGGGGAAGCTCAGCGCCACCACGCCGCCGCGCTGGTCCGGCTCGCGCGGCGTCACCACGCACAGGCCCGCGGCGTCCGCGCGCGCCATCAGCCGGCCGGTGAGCTTCAGCGAGTGTTCGCGCACGGCGTGGATGCCCACGCCCTTGAGCAGCTCCAGGCCGGGGCGGGACAGCAGCACCATCAGCGGCGCGGGCGTGCCGCCCATCATCCGGCGCGCGTCCGGCGCGTAGTCCGTCGTCTGCTGGAAGCCCAGCGGGGACGCGCCGGCCAGCCAGCCGGTGACCGCGGGCCGGAGCGTGGGCAGCAGCCCCGGGCGCACGTACAGGAAGGCGGCCTCGGAGCCGCCCAGCCACTTGTGCGCGCCGCCCATGAGGAAGTCCACGTCCAGCTGGCGCACGTCCACGGGGACGGTGCCCACGGTCTGGTACGCGTCCGTGGCGATGAGCGCTCCGGCCGCGTGCGCCGCCCTCGCGATGCGCGCGACGTCCAGCACGGCACCGGTGGCGAAGGCGCCGTGCGCGACGCAGACGATGCGCGTGCGCTCGTCGATGGCCGCCTCCAGCGCGGCTTCGTCCACGCGGCCGTCCTTCGACGGGACGACGACCAGCTCCGCCCCGTAGCGCGCGAAGCCCTTCCAGATGAAGGGCACGGTGGGGAACTCCAGGTCGGTGATGACGACGCGGCGGCGCTCTCCGGTGAACTCCAGGCACGAGGCCAGGCGCGACAGGTGCGCGCTCAGGTTGGTGTCCAGCGCGACGGAGCCGGCGGGGGCGCCGATGAGCTCCGCCACGCCGTCCGCGTACGCCTGCATCTGGGACAGCCAGGTGTCCCAGGTGTCATCGCGCCACGCGCGCATCGTGTTCCAGTACTGCGCCAGCACGCCCTCCACGGCCCTGGGCAGCGCCCCGGTGGAGTTGCTGTTGAGGTACGTGCAGGTCTGGAGCAGCGGGTACTCCGCGCGCAGGGCTCCCGGGAGTGCCGCCACGGTCACGACTGGCTCCGCAGCTCCTGGGCGTGGGCGTACGCCGACACATGCGCTGCGTGTGAATGCGCGTGAGGCCCGTGAGGTGTCGGAGCGTGAGGCGCCGCATGCGGCCCGTGCGCCACCGGCGCGGGAGCCGCCGCCGCATGGTGAGCGGGCGCGTGCGGCACCGAGGCATGCTGGGCGTGGGCCACCGGCGCGTGCACCGCGTGCGGAGCATGGGGCGCCGCGTGCGGAGCGTGTGAAGCCGGAGCCGGCTGTGCGTGGGCGGCCGGAGCATGGGCCACCGCGTGCGGAGCGTGTGAAGCCGGAGCCGGCTGTGCGTGGGCGGCCGGAGCGTGGGCCACCGCGTGCGGAGCGTGTGAAGCCGGAGCCGGCTGTGCGTGGGCGGCCGGAGCATGGGCCACCGGCGCGTGGGCCGCCGCCGAGTGCTGAGCGTGCATCGGGCAGCCGCCGCCGGTGCGCGCTTCATGCGCGTGGGCCTCCGCTGCATGCGCCATGACGGCGTGAGCCACCGAGGCGTGCTGGGCGTGGGCCGCGGGCACGTGAGGCGCCGAGGCGTGCTGAGCATTCGCCGCGGTCGCGTGGGCCGGGGCGGAGTGCGCGTGGACCGCGGATGCATGGGCCGACGGAGCGTGGACCGCGGACGCGTGGGCCGCCGAAGCGTGAGCTCCCGAAGCGTGCTGCGCGTGCATCGGGCAGCCGCCGCCGGTGCGCGCCTCCTGCGCATGGGCCGGGGCCGCGTGCGCCATCGCGGCGTGATGCGCATGCGCCACGGGAGCGTGCGCCGCCACATGCGCGTGCGCCGCCTGCGCCTGGGCCACCGGCGCGTGCACCGCCGTGTCCTTCATCGCGTTGATCGCGGCCATCGGGCAGCCGCCGCCGGTGCGCGACTCACCCGGCGTGTAGCCACCCTCGCGCTTCCAGCCCGCGGTCAGCTCCACGCGCACGTCCCACAGCGCGCGGAACAGCGGCAGCGTCATGCGCGCCTGCAGCACCTGGGAAGGCAGCCCGTCCAGCGCCTTCACCGTGCGGTCGATGCCAATCGTCCGGCGCACCAGCTGGTAGTGCGCGTACAGCCACCCCTGGAAGCTCTCATCCACCGTCACCAGCTGCTCGCAGACGTGCTGCAGGTCCTTCGGCCCCCCAGCCGAATAGACCTGGAACAGCGTCAGCCCGCGACGCGCCAGCATGCGCTCCATGGCGGACTCCAGCCCGTCCGCCGCGTGGCGCAAGGTGTTGTAGCCCGGCGACTCCTGGCCGCTGCCGTTGCCCAGGCTGCGGCGGATGACCTGGTACTCGGCCGGGGTCATCGTCTCCAGGATGGCCATCTCCGCGCTGATGCCGGAGAGGATCTTCTGCACCCGCACCAGCCGCGCCGACACCGCCCACAGCGCGTCGCGGTCCATCTCCGCCACCACCTCCACCATCTCCCGCGACGCCAGCTTCAGGTACAGCTCCTGCGACTGGTGGACGATCTGGAACATCAGCTCGTCGTGGGAGACCAGCTCACCTTCCGGAGACTGCAGCGCCAGCAGGGTGTCCGTGTGCAGGTAGCGCTCGTAGTCCAGCTCGCCCTTCCCAACCCACCTCTTCAACATCACATTGAACAGGGGTTGAGTCAGCTCCTGCTTAAGCTTTTCCGCGTGGCTGTAATCGGTGGACGTGTGCAAGGTGCCTCCGGGGGGACGCAGGCAGTTCGTGGTGGGTAAGGCGCGCCCCAGTCAGGAAAGAACAGTGAGCGCGTAAATCTCTAGAAGCGACTACCTTACAGCCCTTTCTGTGAACTTCAAGGCATACAGGGCATGCGGGTTATCGATTTTTGAGATTCCCATCCGTCCGGAGTACGGGGTGGCCCGAGGGGTCGGGCTCACCCAGGGGGTGGGTCAGCTCTCAACCGGTGAGGGATTCCGGTTGGGCGACGCCGGGCGAGGCTTGAGGCGCATGGCGTTGAGCTTCTGCGCCAGCTCCGCGCCCTGGACGCTCTTGGAGATGTAGCCGTCCGCGCCGGAGGCGATGGCCAGCGAGCGCAGCTTGGCCTCATCCGAGGCGGAGTAGAGGATGAAGCGGGTGCCGGGGGGCGCGTACTGGCGCGCCAGGCCCACCACCTTGTCCCCCTTGAGGGCGGGGAAGTTGACGTCGATGAGCACGAAGTCCGGCTCGGAGGCGCGCACGATGTTGGACACGCCCAACGCGGACGTGTGGGTCTGCACATCGAACCCGTACGCGCTCAGCGAGCGCTGCACGAGGTCGAGCAGGTCCGGATCGTCGTCCACGACAAGGACGCGCGGTTTTGCTTCAGCCATGGCTTCTCCCTAGGTACTGACGAATCGTCTCGATGAGCTGATCGCGGTCCAGGGGCTTGGTCATGTAGGCCGTGCAACCGGCCGCCTGCGCCTTGTCCTGGTATTCGCGACCCGCGTGCGCCGTAACGGCGATGACGGGCACGTTCTGCCCATCCGGCAACGCGCGGAGCCTGCGGGTGACTTCCCAGCCGTCGAGCCGCGGCAGGGACAGGTCCATGAGGATGAGGTCCGGCGCGTCGTTGCGGGCCCGCTCCAGCCCCTGCTCGCCGTCCTCCGCCTCGATGAGGTCATACAGTCCGCCAAGGTACCTGCGGACGATGTCGCGGTTCTGCTCGCTGTCCTCCACGTACAGCACGCGAGGCAGCTTCCCCGCGGACGCCGCCCGCTGGGACATCAAGAGGCCCTTGGCCTGCGAGATGACGTCCTCCAGCGCGTGGCCGCCCTTGCGCACGAAGCCCGCGAAGCCGTCGCGCAAGAGCGTCTCTTCTTCAGTGGACAGCGTCTTGCCGGTGAGCACCACCACCGGCACGGACAGCTTCTCCGCGCGCAGCCGGCGCAGGACCTCGAAGCCGTCCAGGTTCGGCATCATCAGGTCCAGCACCACCAGCGACGGCGGCGACACGCGCGCCTTGAGCAGCGCGTCCTCGCCGTTGCGCGCCTCGTTGGTGGAGAAGCCCGCGCGGCGCAGGTTGCGGCTGACCAGCTCGCGCGTGGCCGCGTCGTCGTCCACCACCAGCACGTCGCCCGTGGCGGCGGAAGCGCCCGCGGAGGCCAGGCTCTTCTGCACCACGTCCACCAGGCGCTCCGGCTCCACCGGCTTCACCAGGTACTCGCACGCCCCCAGGCTGAAGCCGCGGGCGCGCTGCTCCTCCACCGATACCAAGATGACCGGGATGGCCGCCAGCGCCGGGTCGCTCTTCAGCTGGCTCAACACGGACCAGCCGTCCATGCGCGGCAGGTGGATGTCCAGCAGGATGGCCTGTGGCTTCACCTCGCGGGCCAGCTTCAGCGCGGCGATGCCGTCATTGGCCGTCACCACCCGGAAGCCCGCGGGCTCCAGCTGGCCGGTGACGAGCTGCTGGATGAGCACGTCGTCGTCCACCACCATCACCGTGCTGCCCGGCCGCGCCATGGGCGCGAGCTTCTGGGCCACGTCATGGAAGGGCACCAGGCGCTCCGTGGCGTGCGGGCTGTCCGCGCCCACCGTGGTCGCCAGCACGTCCGGCAGCCGCACCGTGAAGGTGGAGCCGCGGCCCAGCGTGCTCTTCACGTCCACCGTGCCGCCCAGCACGCGGGTGAGCTCGCGCACGATGGCGAGCCCCAGCCCCGTGCCGCCCACCTTGCGCGTGGTGGTGCCGTCCACCTGACGGAACTTCTCGAAGATGAAGGGGAGCTGATCCGACGGGATGCCCACGCCGGTGTCCTCCACCGTCATCAACAGCTCGCCGCTGCCCGCGGGCACCACGGTGAGCGCCACCTCGCCCGTGTCCGTGAACTTGGCCGCGTTGCTCAAGAGGTTGAGCATGATCTGCCGCAGCTTCAGCGCGTCGGTGCGGATCTCCTTCGCGTCGTTGTCCACGTTCACCGTGAGGGCCACGTCCTTGCCCTTGAGGTACTCCTTCACGGTGGCCATGCACTCGTCGGCCAGCTCCTGCACGTCCACGGGCTCGGTGACGACCTCCACGCGGCCCGCTTCAATCTTGGACAGGTCCAGGATGTCGTTGATGAGCGCCAGCAGCGTCTTGGCGTTCGTCTTCACCACGTTGAGGTCGCGCCGGCCGTGCGGCGTCAGGCGGCTGCCCTCCTCGCGCATGAGCAGGTCGCAGTAGCCGATGATGCCGTTGAGCGGCGTGCGGATTTCGTGGCTGAAGTTCGCCAGGAACTCGCTCTTGAGGCGCACGGCCCCTTCTGCCTCGCGGGCGCGCTCTTCTTCATTGCGCTTGGCGACGGAGAGTTCCTGGGCCAGCCGGTCCAGGTCCTCGTTCTGCTGGCGGATGATCTCCATCTGGAGCGCGCGCTGCTGGTAGCTCGCCAGGGAGCGGGCGGACACCGCGCGCGTCTTCTTGATCTCCTCCAGGCTGGCGGCCAGCTGCTTGTTGGCGGCCTCCAGCTCATCGCGGGAGGCGCGCAGGGCCTCCTCGTTCTGCTTGCGCTCGGAGATGTCCTCCGTGACGCCCATCACGAAGCGCGCGACGCCCTGGTCGTCCAGCAGCGGAATCTTGCGCGTGGCGAAGATGCGGTCCACGCCGTCCGCGCGGGCCACCTCCTCGAACGTCTTCATCTTGCGCGTCTCGAGGATCTCCGTGTCGATGGCGATGAACGAGTCCGCCTGCTCCTTGGGGAAGTAGTCGTGGTCCAGCTTCCCCAGCAGCCACTCCTTGGTGACCTTGAAGGCGTCCGCGAACGTCTTGTTCACCACCGTCAGCCGGCGCGTGTCCGCGTCCTTCACGAACAGCACGAAGGGCAGCGCGTCGATGATGTTGCTGAGCAGGTAGTTGGTGCGCTTGAGCTCCACGCCCGTCATCTGGTGCTGGGCGCGCTCGGCGTGCAGGCGCAGCTCGCGCGCCACCACGAAGGGCAGGTGGCCGTAGCGGTCCTCACTCACGTAGTCGCGCGCGCCGGCGCGCATGGCGGCGGCCAGCGTGTCCGCGCTCCAGGTGGGCGCGCTCACCACGAAGGCCGTCTCCCGGCCGCGCTTCACCCACGCGGCCTGGACGTCCTCCCAGCTCATGCCGGGCAGCTCGGACCCCACCAGCACCAGGGCCCAGGGGCGCTCCAGCGCCTGCTCCAGGGCTTCCCGTGTACTGACGGGCTCCAGCGTGAGCATGGAGAGGATGTCCTCCTTCTCCAGCGCGTCGCGCATGGCGCGCGTCTCACGCTCGCTGCCCACCAGGAGCAGCGACAGGGTGTAACCAAGAGGCGCCTCGGCGTGGGCCACGTCGAACGGGTGCTGGGCCATGGTCTGGGGACTTAGTTGGAGCCGAACGCGAGCACGGTCAGCGTGGTGTTGATGTGGAAGCCCGAGTAGATCTCGAATTGCACGTTCATCCCAGCCGCGGAGGGTGCAAGCTTCAAGGATTCCGAGAGCTTCGGCAGCTGACCCTGGGCCTGCGCGTACCACAGGCGTCCGCTGCAGTGGAACAGGAGGGCGGCCTGGGGGTTCTGTACACGCCTGGGCAGCTCTTCCTGGAAGAAGTCCCGAGTCATGCCCGCAAGGTCGCCGGCCTTCATCAGGTCCAGCTCGCTGCCCTCCTCCAGGAGGTTGGCGAACAGGATGGAGCCGTCCTCCAGGGGGCGCCACGCGGCGCGGATGAAGTACTCGCGGCCCACCTTGAGCGCGGTGGGGCGTAGCGCGAAGCCACCGGGCCGGCCGAACTCCAGGTCCGCGATGTTCTCCACGCCCAGGATGTCCGCGTAGCGCCGGGCGGCGGGCTGGCCGTCGATCTCCAGGGCGCGCGTGTGCGTCTCGTCCACCTTGGTGATGGTCATGCGCTCACCGGTGGGCACGTACCAGTGCGAGCGCAGCGCGGCCCAGGGCGCGTTCGTCTTGAACAGGGCCACCAGCACGCCGTCGCCGGCGACCTCTCCGTCCACGTGGATGAGGGCGGACTGGCGCGCGGGGTCCGTCTCCGCGTCGCTGGCGCCGCCGCCCACGAGCACCAGGGTCTGGTTCTTCTCCAGGATGCCCAGCAGCAGCTCTTCCTTCTTGTAACGGAAGCCGTCGTCAATCACGAGGCCCACGTACCGGCGCGCGTCCAGGTCCTGCTGGCGCACGCCCAGCTCCTCGCACGCGCGCTTGATGGCCTGCGCGCCCGCGGCGATGGCGTCCCCGGTGAGGCCGCTCCCCAGGCCCAGGCCCACCTCGAAGTCGCCGGAGAGCGCGCCCAGCACCACGCTGTTCTCGTGGATGCCGTTGTTGTCCAGCTCTCCGGCGGTGGTGGCGCCCACCAGCCGGGTGTCCTTGGGCAGCCGCTCGCGCACCGCGCGGTTGAGCGCGCGCTGGTCTCGCTGGCGGGCCGCGAACAGCGTCACCAGCTTCGGCGGCGGGCCGTGCAACTGGCGCAGGAGGTCCTCGGCGACGGCGACCGGATCCGTGAGGGTGGAACGAGCCGTCTGCATCTTCACGTGCGCCATGAGGACCTCCGTGCGAACCGGCGGCGGCTAGAAGCCGGCGCCGGGGTGTGTCTTGTGACAACTGCCGGTGCACTGCTGGAACGACTCGCGGCCCCCGCCGACGTACATGCTCTCGATGGGGCCGAACTTCTCCACGTGGCTCTCAGGGTAGCTCTTGTGGCACGACAGGCATGCGGCCTTGCTGGTGCGCTGCGTGGTCTCCTGCTTCAGGTGGCAGGACGAGCACTTCTCCAGGGGCGCGTCGAAGCGGTTGGAGCGCGAGTGGATGAAGTGCGTGCGCACGAAGATGGGGCCTTCCAGTTCGAAGCCCAGCGGAGCATGGCACGACGCGCACGCCGCGCGGTTGTCGTTCGCATGCAGGACTTCACCCAGCTCGCCGCCCTTGCTGTGGCAGGTGTTGCACGGACCCGTGGTCAGGGCCGCGCTGGTGTGCGTCTTCGTCCCCACCTGGATTTCGATGGTGCGCGACGCCGGGACGTCCTCGCCCAGGTAATTGCGGCGCGCCTTGGCGGTCACCAGGTAGGTGCCGGGCTTCACGTCCGCGGGCAGGGTGTAGGTCCAGGTGTCGCTCACGGGCGCGTCCCAGCGGCCGTCGTTGGGGAAGAAGGCGCCGCCGAACAGCTTGTTGGAGGGGGGGAAGGTCATGAACTGCGCATAGACGCCGTCGCGCGCCGGGGTGGCGATGGTCTGCACGTCCTGCGAGTCGTCCAGGAAGGCCTCCAGGTCGACGATGGTCCGGATGGGCTGGATGTCCTGCGCCGGCCCGATGAGCTGGGTCATCATCATCCGTTCCTGGTGCTTGCGGCGATAGTAGGTCGTCGTGGGGTTGAAGAAGGCCTGATAGTACTGGATCCCCGCCGGGCTGCCGGGAGCGCCCGGAGGTGCGACCTCATTGTAGGTTGGGAGGCTCCCGGCCTTGTGCAGGCGCTTGCCCTTGCCGTCCTTCAGGGTCATCTGGAAGGTGACCTGCGACCCGGGGGCATACGTGCCGTCCTTGCGGGGCGCCGTCAGGGGCTTGATGTCGATGCCGAACCCGTAGCTGAACTCCGGCTGGGACACCTGGGTGACGGGGATGTAGTAGGGGGCGAACGGGCGCAGGCTCCAGCGCAGGCGCAGACCGGCCGTGCGGGAGTTGAAGGTGATGGTCTGCTTCTTCGCGTGCTCGTACGCGTTGCGCAGCTCCACCAGGGCCTCTTCCTCATAGGCCGTGGCGCCGTTGCAGTCCGTGAGCGAGCGGCAGTCGCGCGTCCACTGGATGGCGCGCATGCGGCGGATGAAGAAGTCGTCACGCTCCGTGCGGCGGGTGTCGTCGCTGCCGATGTTCAGGAGCACCGGGGCGCCCGTCAGCACGCCGCGCGCGTCCACCGGCTCCACCGTGAAGAGGCTGGTCGCCTTCATCCACGCGGCGTCACGGTAGAAACGGCGGCGGGTGAAGGTGCCGTCCGGGTTCGACAGGCCCACGAACTCCTGGTCCGCCAGGCGCACACCTGCCCACCCGATGGCCAGGAAGTCGCTGTTCTGACGCAGGCCGTCCACGCCCTCGTCCTTGGACGCGGTGATGGAGGCGCGCAGGTCAATCTGGTTCACCCAGAAGGTCTGCCCGGCCTTCACCTTGATGGGCACGCCCTTGCCGTTGTCGACTTCCAGCGCCAGGCCCACGGCCGGCGCGCGGTTGCCGCCACCCAGGATGTCGCCCAGCGACAGGTCCTGGCCCTGGACCGCGAGCTGCGGCTCGACAGGGGACTCCTCGACGGCGGAGGGCGCCAGCTCCGTGGACTCCGGACCACCGCACGCCACCGTCAGGCTGGCCAGGGTGGCCAGCAGGCTCGCGCGGCCCGCCGTGAACAGGCGGGGGGAAGTGCGAGAACACCGCTCCCGAATCGTGACAGCTCCACCCATGAGGGGACTCCTCCGAACGCGTATGTGCGGACAGCTGCCGGAGCAGCGTCGCGGCCAGTGGACCCGGGTGCCCTTGCGTCGGGGGGACGCTGGCGGAGGGTCACTCTCAAATCCGGCTTTTGCCGGAAACGAGCAGTTCTAGCCACACGGAGAATATCCACAATCAACAGAGCGATTCAACTTCTGAGAATAATTCTACTCAGAGGCGAACTCGGATTGTTCGTGACTGGATGGGAAGGGGCTGTGGGGCGCAACCCACCCGGGAGGGTCAGATTCGAATCGTGTTTCCCACTTCCTCCTGTGCTTCCTGGGTGAACGGGAGTTCGACAGTGAACTCCGAGCCTTCCCCCAGCCGCGAGTGGACGCGGATGGTGCCGCCGTGGGCTTCGACGAGCTGGCGGACGATGTAGAGGCCCAGGCCGAAGCCCGGCGCGCGGCTGTCCGTCGTGACCCGCTCGAAGCGGGTGAACAGGCGCTGCTGGGCTTCCGCGGGGATGCCGGCGCCGTGGTCCCGCACCGACATCTGGATCCGGTGTGAGTCCTCATCCACGTTCACATGCACCTCCACCGGCTGGCCCCGGCCGAACTTGAGGGCGTTGCTGACCAGGTTGGTGAGGACGCGGTCCAGGCGCTGGCGGTCCCAGCGGCCGCGGGCCGCGTTCCGGGCGTGGACGGTGAGGGCGCAGCCGGCGGCGGCGGCCTGGTCCTCGTGGCGGGCGGCCACCTCGTGCGCCAGCTCCGCCAGGTCCATGGGGCGGGACTCCAGCACCAGCCGGCCGCCGGACAGGCGCGACAGGTCCAGCAGGTTGTGCACCAGCTGCCCCAGCCGCTTCGTCTCGTCCTCGGCCAGCAGCAGCCCCTCGCGCAGGCGCGGGTCCTCCGCGTGCGCGGGCGCGCACTGCAGGCGCACGCGGCGCAGGCGCAGCTGCAGGGAGCTCAGCGGGGTGCCCAGGTCGTGCGCCGCCACGCCAATGAGCTCCAGCGCGTTCTGCGTCGCCGCCAGCAGGCGGGCGTTGTCCAGCGCCAGCGCGGCGCGCGCGGACAGCTCTTCGATGAAGGCCTGGTCCACCGCGCCGTAGTGGCGGTGCGGCCGCGTGGACAGCAGGCACAGCGCGCCCAGCACGCGGTTGTCCACGACCAGCGGCACGCTCAGCGCGGAGCGCACGCCCAGCGCGCGCCACAGCTCCGCGCAGCTGCTGTCGCTGACGGAGGAGGGCAGCCGGCCGGGGTCCACCTCCGCGAAGCGCTCGGCGCGGCCGGTGTGCATGACGCGCGCGGGGCCGGGCTCGTCCAGGGACGGCCTGCGCATCAGCGGCTCCCACAGCCGCGCCTGGGTGGCCGCGTCCGCGCACGCCACCGCGCCGGGGCGCACCCCGGCCTGGCCGTCCGGCAGGTAGAGCACGCACGCGTCCGCGACTTCCGGCACGCACAGGCGGGTGAGCGCGTTGCCCAGCTCCTTGGCGCCGGCCTGCGGCTGCAGCACGCGGCCGGCCTCCGCGAGCAGCGCCTGCATGCGCTCGGTGCGCTTGCGCTCGGTGATGTCGCGCGTCACCTCCGCGAAGCCCTGCAGCGTGCCGCCTTCCGCGTAGAGCGCGGTGAGCAGCGTCTCCGCCCAGAAGCGCGAGCCGTCCTTGCGCATCCGCCAGCCCTCCGACTGCAGGCGCCGCTCGCGCGCGGCCCGCTCGCGGTGGGAGGCGGGCAGCCCGTGCGTGACGGCATCCGGCACGTGCAGCACCTCCACGCGCTGGCCCACGATGTCGGAGGACGTCCACCCGGTGAGCCGCTCCGCGCCCGTGCTCCAGCAGGACACCGTGCCATCCGGCTCCAGGAAGCACAGCGCGTAGTCGCTCACGCCATCCATGAACAGGTGCAGCCGCTGCTCGCTCCGCACCGCTTCCGCGTGCATGGGGCCCAGCGCGTTGCGCAGCACCATCACCAGCGCGACCAGGGCGCCCAGGCCCAGCAGGCCCGCGAGGATGTCGGCGATGTGATGGCCGAGGGCCCCGTCGTCCACCCTGAGCGTGTGGGCCGTGGACACCAGGGTGGCAAGCAGGATGAGTCCGGCCAGAAGGCACGCGGACAGACCTGCCCCGACCCGCTGAGCGAAGGTCCAACGTCGCAGCATGTGGCACTCCCCCCCGACGGCACCGAGCGCTTCTGTGCAGAAGGACGCTCAACATCACCGAAAAGGTGGGGTGAGCGACATCGCACTGTCGGGCAGGGTATCCTATAACCCTGTTTTTACCTGTTTGTCATGGAATCATGGACCCTACCCGCGAGGATGGGAAATTCCTGGCGGGCAGGACGCGGCGGGGCTGTCGGATGGTGGACGCTGCCCGGCGCCTTTCTGGGAACTCGGGCCTGGATTCAAGGGGTTGGAAGGGATGGAGGTGCCTGCGAAATGGCCTTCCGGGCGTTGGGACGTTATGCAGCGCCCCCCCCTCCTCGTCACCCAGGTGTCGCACGGCATATGGCGTCTCTCGTCGAAGGTCTGAAGGTCCGCTACCTCCCGCAGCCCGAATGGGGTGTGGGGCATCTGGTGTCGCTGCAGGAGCAGGGGGCCAAGGCCCTCATCGCCTTCCCGTCCCGCGAGGATGCGCCGGTGCTGGTGTCCACGCGCGGCGGTGCGCTGGTGCCGTACCAGCTGCCCAAGGGTGAGCCCATCCAGACGCCGAAGGGACGCAAGGCCACCATCCTGGGCGAGGAGCCGGGCGCGCGCGGACTGCGCCGCTACGTGGTGCGCTTCGAGGACACGGGCGAGGAGGACGAGCTGCCGGAGTCCGAGGTCCGCGCGCTGGCGCCGCGCTCCGACCTCTTGTCCACGCTGCGCGACGGGCGGGTGGGGGACGCGAAGGCGTTCATGCTGCGCAAGCAGGCGCTGGTGCTGGACGACGAGCGCCGGGGTGACGCGCTGGGCGCGCTCTTGGCCAGCCGGGTGATGGTGAAGCCGCACCAGGTGGGCGTGGTGCAGCGCGTGCTGTCCGCGCGCCGGCCTCGCTTCGTGCTGGCGGACGAAGTGGGCCTGGGCAAGACGATTGAAGCGGGCATGGTGTTCAGCGCGCTGCGGCTGGTGGGCCTGGCGCGGCGGTGTCTGGTGGTGGCGCCCAGCCACCTCACCGTGCAGTGGCTGGTGGAGCTGTTCCACAAGTTCAACCAGCTCTTCACGCTGATGGACTCGGACCGCTACGAGCAGTCGCTGAAGGAGGCGCCGGACGTCTCTCCGTGGGCGCGCTTCCCGCTGGTGGTGACGAGCCTGGAGCTGCTCAGCCGCACCCGCGAGCACCGCGAAGAGGTGGCCGCCGAGGACGCCTTCTGGGACCTGGTCATCATCGACGAGGCGCACCACCTCAAGGGCGAGAAGGCCTTCGCCGCCGCGAAGGGGCTGGCCGCGAACTCGTGGGGGCTATTGCTGCTCACCGCCACGCCCATGCAGCTGGACCCTGCGGAGTACCACGGCCTGCTCACCCTCATCGATGCGACCACCGCGCCGTCCGTGAAGGGCTTCGAGGCGCGGCTCCAGCGCCAGGAGGAGCTGTCCACCGCGGTGCGCGCGCTGATGGAGGGCAAGGACGCGAAGGCCTCCGTGGCCTCGCTGGCGAAGCGCTTCCCGGAGGACGCGCGGCTCCAGACGCTGAAGGAGAAGGAGGCGCTGCTCGCGCACCTGGCGGAGACGTACAGCCTGTCGGACCGGCTGGTGCGCAACCGGCGCGCGGTGGTGGGCGGCTTCTCCACGCGCAGGCTCCACCGGCACCCGGTGCAGCTCACGCCGGAGGAGCTGAAGGCGCGCGACACGGCGCTCGCCACGCTGGCGAACGGCACGCTTCGAGGCGCGCCGCTGGCCAACGTGCTCAGGCGTCTGGAGTCCAGCCCCGCGGCGTTCACGGGCGCGGTGAAGTCCAACCCGGCGCTGAAGGGCGCGGACCTCAAGCTGACCGGCCGGGACGCGAAGCTCATCGCGTTCGTGGGCGTGCTGCGCGGCATCTGGAAGGCGGAGCCGCGCGCGAAGGTGCTCGTGTTCACGGAGAGCCGCGACACGCTGGACTCGCTCCAGTCGGAGCTGTCGCGCGAGGGCGTGGAGGCGCTGGGCTACCACGGCGACCTGCCGCTCGTGGAGCGCGACCGGCAGGTGGCGCGCTTCCGCGACCCGGAGGGCCCCCGGGTGCTGCTGTGCACGGAGGTGGGCGGCGAGGGCCGCAACTTCCAGTTCGCGCACCACCTGGTCCACTACGACCTGCCGTGGAGCCCCTCCACGGTGGAGCAGCGCATCGGCCGCCTGGACCGCATCGGGCAGACGCACCCGGTGGAGATCCACGTCTTCGACCCCGCGGGCACGCTCGCGTCGGACGTGCTGATGCTGCTGGCGGACGCCGTGGGCGTCTTCGGTGAGACGGTGGGCGGCCTGGACGCGGTGCTGGAGGAGGTGGAGGACCGCATCGCGGACCTGGCCCTGCTGCCCCGCGAGGCGCGCGTGGAGTACGCCGCGGAGCTGAAGGCCCGCGTGGAGGCGGCGCGTGAGCAGGTGAAGCGCGCGTACGACCCGCTCCTGGACGTGCGCAGCTTCGACAAGCCCGCCGTGGCCCGGCTGGTGGCGCGCGCGCAGGAGCGCATGGGCGAGGAGCCGCCGGAGCCCGGGGACGAGGACTCCGACGAGGAGGCCCCGCCGCTGGAGGACGGGCTGTGGAGCGTGGCGCGCGACCTGGACGAGCGCCTGGAGGAGACCGTCACGGAGCTGGCGCGCCGCGTGGGCATTGGCGTGGACACCGACGAACAGGTGGAGGCCTTCCAGGTGGCCTTCCAGTTCGGCCACGCGCTCAACGTCGAAGGCCTGCCCGGCATCGACGTGATGCAGGACCGCACCGTGCTGGGCACCTTCTGGCGCGACACCGCCGTGGAGGCGGAGGAGCTGGAGTACTTCGCCACCGGCCACCCGCTGGTGGAGGCGCTGTTCGGCTTCCTCAAGGACGGCCCCTACGGCCGCAGCGGCTTCCGCCACATCGAGAAGCGCGGTGTGAAGAAGCCCGCGCGCGGCCTGGAGCTGCTCTTCCACGTCCAGCTGCCGGAGCCCCAGGACACCTCGCCCGGCGCCCGCGTGCCCAGCCGCCAGCTGGCCCGCTTCCTGGCGCGCACCCTCCTGCCCGTGGCCGTGGTGGAGGGCCCCCAGGGCCCCGTGGCCGACACTTCCGTACTGGCCGCATTGGAAGCCGACGGCAAGGCCCTGAAGGGGGATGAGGTCCACCAGGCCTTCCCCGGCTTCGGCGCCTTCGTGGACGCCGCGCTGCCCGTGGCCCAGGCCGCCGCCGAGGCGGAGCTTGGCCGGTCCGCGAAGAAGGCCCGGGCCGCCATCGAGGCCGAGCGCGACTCCGCCGCCGCCCGTCTGCTCCTCTCCCTCTCCCACCAGGGCCTGGCCCCGGAGGCGGTGGAGGCCCAGGTTGACGCGGAGCGCCATCACTACGAACGCCTGCTCCAGGCGCTCGCGGGGGCGAAGGTGGTGCTGGACGCGGCCTGCGGGTTCACCCTCAACCGCTGAGCCAAACCATCCTGATAGTATGGAATCGGTTCCATGGCGTTCCGGCCATTTGACCGATTCCCCAATCATCGAGAATCTAGGAGGAAGGCAACCTCCCCTCATATGGCCTTCCCCCACCCCCAGCGTCGGAAGCACGAGTCCGGTCAAGCCGCCGTGGAAGCGGCGTTGTGCATGCCGCTCGCGGTGTTCATGGTGCTGGGCACGCTGCAGCTCTTCATGCTGCTGCAGGGCCGCATCCTGGCGCAGGTGGCGGTGTACCGCGCGGTGCGCGCGGGCAGCCTCAACCACGCCAGCTGCGAGGCGATGACGCACGCGGCGCTGGTGACGATGCTGCCCACGGTGGAGCACACGCGCACGCCCGCGCAGCTGGCCAACGCCTTTGATGAACGCAAGCGCAACTACCTGCGCGTGCGCGGCTCGCGGGGGACGCTCTTCACCGAAGGGCCCATGGTCGAAATCGTCCGCGAGTCCCCGGACGTGGGCTGGGTGCGCGGCCTCGCGGGCGACGAGGACCTGCTGTTCGACGTGCCCACGGACTCGGCGGCGGAGATGCAGCGGCGCACGCTCGAGATCCGCATGGTCGCCTGGTACTACATGCGCATCCCGTTCGCGGACTGGGTGATGAGCCGCATGTTCCTGGCCCAGTTCCACCTGAAGAACTACACGAACACGAACCCGCTCAACCCGGCGCAGAAGGAGTCCGACTGGTGGGCGGACACGGACGTGGAGCTGGGGCCGGATGACTGGCCCGGCGGGGACCTGGGCGAGCGGATGCTGCGCTGGAACGCGCAGGGGCACTACCTGTTCCCCATCCAGGTCCACGCGGCCATGCGGATGATGACCCCGGTGAAGGCGTCGAACTTCAATGGAGGTGCCGGATGCAGCCTGCACGGCTTCTGAAGTCCGGCGCGCGCGGTCAGGCGCTGGTGCTGTTCTCGCTGACGTTCCTCCTGTTGACGCTGATGGTGCTGCTCACGCTGGGCTTCGGCATGCGCGCCAAGGAGCGCGTCGAAATCCAGATGGCGGCGGACGCGGCGGCCTACAGCCAGGCGGTGTCCACGGCGCGCACGTTCAACGCCATCGCGGTGATGAACCGCGCCCAGATCGCCCACATGGTGGCCATGGCGGGCACGCAGTCGATGATCAGCTACGGCAGCCAGCAGTACGCCGCGCGGCAGACGTCTCCGTGCCCCGTGAACGACATGGCGTGGTCCGGCCTGGACCAGGCGGCGGCCATGCAGGTGATCTCGCTCCAGGGGCGCGCGGGCGCCATGTTCCGCGCGGAGCTGTCCATCTACAACCGGCTCATCGGCACCCACCTGGCGAACCAGGGGCTCACCAACCTCATCGCCAAGGAGATCAACCCGGAGCTCTTCGCTCCGCCCGAGGGCGCGAACAAGTCGCTGGCGGAGGTGTCCGGCGGCGCGTCCTCCGGCTCCAGCTACGACGACCTGATGCAGCAGGAGAAGACCGGCACGGTGCCGGACACCTCCGGGGCGGTGATGCCCACCGGTGGTGGGCAGGGCACCGCCACGCGCAACGCCACCATGGGCAGCCTGGGCTGGACCTGGGTGCACAACCGCCCGAGCGGCAGCGCGGGCTTCGGCTCGGGCGCGGCCGCGCACAACCCGGGCTTCAAGCACTACGCCAGCGCGGCGTCGATGGACTCCTCCACCTACCAGACCATCTCCGGCCGCAACTCGTGGGCACACGACCACGGCCGCGCCATCACGGAGACCTGCCCGGACGGCAGCCCCATCACCGCCGTGGCGACGGACGCGTGGGTGATGTCCGACGAGCGCCAGTCCCACCAGGACCAGCACGTCTACGGCGCGAACAAGCCGCCGCCGGGCCAGGGCGCGGAGAACAACACCACCGTGGACGAGCGCCACACGCTGGGCGCGTGCGTGGTGTGCCCCGGCATCTGGCCCTATTCGGTGGGCTTCAACGCGGGGCTGCTGCACGGCAACGCGGACGAGAACGACTACGGCCAGCCCAAGCTGTACGCGATGCTCCTGCGCGACTACGCCAGCGACGCACGCCGCGCGAAGCCGGACCCCTGGAACCTGCTGTTCACGTTCAAGTTCGCGAACCAGGAGACGGAGTTCGACAACGCCGCGCCGCTCGGGCGCATCCAGCCCACGGGCCGCGAGGACGTGCAGCGCAACCAGGTGGCGCTGGCCGCGGGGCTCGCCTACTACCACCGGCCCCGGCCGGCGGCGGCGGGCGGCGGATGGGAGGAGCCGCCCAACTTCCTCAACCCCTTCTGGCGCGCCACGCTGGTGAGCACCGAGGGCGCCCGCGACGACAAGCCCGCGAACAGCCTGCAGCAGGCGGGCTTCTCCGAGCACGCGGACGCGCTGCGCCGGCTGGACAACGTCGGCTACCGGGGCGGCAGCAGCACGGGAGGGAAGTACTGATGCGCGCGCTCGCTGCCAGGTCGCGCCGGGGACAGGCGCTCGTCGAGACGGCCCTGGGCTCCATGGTGTTCGTCACCATCCTCCTGTTCGGCATCTACTTCGCGGAGGTGGGCGCGCTGACGCTCAAGGTGCAGGAGGCCGCCAACTTCGCGCTGTGGGAGGCCACCGGGCACGTGATGCACAACCCGCAGGCCGGCGTCTTCCAGCGCTCGAACGCGGAGGCGCTGGCGTCCTCGGAGGCCTCCGGGCGCTACCAGGACTTCGACGGCCGGGCCAGCCACGCCAGCGGCGCGATGACCTTCCAGTTGGCCATCGCGCGCGCCACGCGGGTGAACGTGGACTGTGAGCCGACGCGGCCCGCGGGCAGCCCCGTGGACATCCTGGGCACCCGTCCGCAGGACGCGACGACCGGCGAAACGGGCGCGCTGGATGCGGCCATGGCCACCCAGTCCGACGGCATCTCCTGCAACGCCTCCACCACGCTGCGCGCGGAGCGGCTGGGCAACTTCATGGAGCCGGAGTTCTTCAAGGTGTCGCACCGGCTCGCCAGCGACCAGTTCCGCGTGTGCGCCGCGGGGCGCGCGTCGGGCGGGCGCTGCACCCGGCGCTTCTTCATGCTGCTGGATGACTGGGGCCTGTCCTCCCTGGCGGAGGGCCGTGAGTGCCCGCTCAGCACCAACACCGGAGCGCCCTGCGCGAACGTGGACTACTACGGGTGGGTCCAACGGGTGTACCGCGAGAACGGCGCTGGCGGGAACGCGGGCACCGCGCTGATGGCCGGCGTGGGCGCGACGGGCGGCGTGAATGAAGACCAGTTCTTCATGAGCTTCCGCGGCGCGGAGAGCAACTACGAGCAGAGCATCGGCGCGTCGCACGCGGGCAACCAGACCGTCTGGGAGACGACCCCCTTCGTGGCGGAAAACCTGTCCCCCACCTACCGGAACGACGGCCGGCGCAACAAATGGCTGGGAGGCGTGCCGCATTGATGTCGGGCGGGCGCGTGGCGGGCGCGGTGCTCTCGCTGCTGCTGGGCCTGTCCGCCCGGGCGCGGGCTCCCGACGCGGGTGTGCCGGACGCGGGCGTGCAGCAGGCCGCGCCGCGCTTCGCGTGGCCCCGGCTCCAGGTCATCGCCCACGTGGAGGCCAGCGACATCGTGGAGGCGGGTGGCATCCCGGTGGCGCTGCGCGCGGTGCACGTGAAGGAGAGCATCCGGGACCTGGTGCAGCGCTTCGCGGACGCGTTCCGTGACGGCGGCCTCTACGTGCCGCCCGGCAAGGAGCAGGCGCAGTACGCGAACAACGCGGCCATGCTCACCGCGTTGGATCCGAAGCGGCGCATCACCTACACCGTGGTGATGATGCCGCAGCCGGATGGCACCACCACGCTGTACCTGGGGGAGGCCAACCACGCGCTGGCGCGTCCGCCGGAAGCCGCTGGGGACTTCGCGCCGCTGCCGCCGCGGGCGAATGGCGTGCTGCGCGTCAACGCGGAAGGGTCGCGCACGCTCACCTTCCAGGTGCCGCTCACGGGGCCGCAGGTGGATGCCTTCTACGACGACGCCCTGGCGAAGGCCGGGTGGAAGCGCGGCGACGAGCCCGGCCTGTACTCGCGGCCTGGCGCGGAGCTGCGGCTCTCGCACCAGCCCTCCAAGGAGGAGGGGCAGCGCGACGTGGTGCTCATCCATCAGCAGCGCGCGCGCTGATCAGGTGCGCAGCTTCTCGCGCAGCGCCTTGGCGCGGCCCTGCATGTCGGGGTCCAGGCCGGTGAGCTCGATGGACTTCAGGCGCTGATCCAGGCTCTTGGGCAGCTTCTTCTGAAGTGTGCCCGCCTCGTGGAGCGCCTCCAGCTTCGCCAGCGCCTTGTCCACGATGCGCTCGCGCGGGTGGTCCAGGAGGCTGTCGAGGAAGTACGCGTCCTCGGGCATGTCCGGATACTTCTCCAGGTAGTCCACCACGCCCTTCACCCAGTCCGCGCGCGTCTCCGACTCCTGCACCTTGCGCAGGGCGTCCTTCTGGGCCTTGCGCTTGCCTTCGGGGTCGAACGTCTTCGCGAGCCCCTCCGGCAGCTCGCCGCCGGTGAAGAGGGCGTCCGCGGCCGTCTTGTATTTCTGGTAGCTGGCGCTGCGCTCCAGCTTCTGCTGCGCCGGGTCGTCCTGGCGCGAGTGGTACTTGCTCTTGCCGCGCTGCGCGTCCAGCTCGCGGTAGGACTTGTTGCGCTTGCCGGTGAAGCCACCACCGTCGTTGTCGTCTCGGGCCATCTTCATCTCCCCTTGCGCGCGCGCCACAGCGCCGCCAGTCCCCGCCGGACGAGGGTGCGCACCTGCGCCAGCTCCTCGGGGGCGAGGGGGTGCTCCTCGTCCTGCTCCGCCTCGAACAGCGCTTCCGTCACGTATTCCTGGAGGGCATCCGGCGCGGGCGGCGCATCCGGTTCCCTGTCCAAAGCCCTGGCATCCACGGCCGAGAGCCCCGGCGGCCAGCCCAGCTCCAGCATGGCGTGCAGCTCGAAGAGCAGGTGACGGGCGACCCCGTAACCTTCGTCCGTGAGGCCAGCGGCGTCAAGCGCACCCAGCAAGCCGTCCTGCCGGTTCTCGAAGGCATGCATCAGCCGCGTGCGCGCCTTGTCGTCGTCCTCCAGATAACGCCAGGCGGCCTCCACGAATTCGCCGGAGGGCTCGTCCGGATGGAAGGGCGCGGGCGGCTGCAGCCGCTCCTTCTTCGGGCGCGGCGGGCGGGGGCCGTCCTCCAGCCGCACCGCCTTTCCCTCCAGCACCGCGTCCCAGAGGCCCAGCAGGTTCTGGTACAGGCGGCGCGCCAGCTCCGGGTCCGGGAAGCGGGGCTCCCCCTCGAAGAGGGTGGGAATCACCTGGCTGGCATCGGCGCCTTCCGTGCGCGCCTCGCGCATGCGCTCGAGCACGTCGGAGGTGTCGCAGGGACTGCCAGACAGCTCCAGCAATCCGTCGAGCGTCTGTACACCCTCGAACTGGCGGACGAAGTCGGGGGCTCTGTTCTTGGAGCGGCTCATCGTGGAATGGACGGTAGGCACAAGGCGGGCATCCGCGCACGGGGCAATCACGCCATGGCGGGCGCAGCTTCCGTTTCGGGCGCGGCGCCCCTACTCTGCGGCAGTCATGGCCGTGGAAACTTCGTCCGACCCCTTGAAGTCCGCGATGCAGGAGCTCTACCGCGCTCGCGCGGTGGAAGGCCCGCTGGGGGAGAACGGCCTGCGCACCGTCTGGCACCTGTCTCCCCAGGGCGCGGAGTTGATGTCGCTGGTGGACGGGGACGGCCGGGTGCGCCGCCAGGAACTCACGCTCCTGGATGAGCACTGCATCTGGGCCAGCGGCCAGGGCGTGCGCACCGGCCGGGTGGAAGCGGGCGAGGCGCGGCCCGTGTCCACGGAGGTGCGCGCGGACCCGGAGCTGGTGCCGCAGCGGCTGGTGCGCGCCGCGCAGGCGCTCGCCACCTACGAAGGCCAGGACCGTTACATCCTGCACATGCAGCGCGTGCTGGCGCTCGCGCGCGAGGGGTTGGAGATGTCCAGCGTCACGTCGCCCGAGCACCTGGCGGAGCCGCCGGGCCGCGACCCCGGCACGCGGGACACCGTCGCCACCCGGACCGTGACCTTCACGCCGGTGGCACCGCCGCCGCGCGAAGACACTCCCGCTTCAGCGTCCGCGCCGCACGCGGCCCCGGAGCCGGAGCCCGTGCTGCTGCGGCACGGTCAGCCGCTGCCCAACGAGGTCCTGCCCCCGGTGGTGCGCAAGTCGGAGGGGCTGGTGATGGTGGCCGTCTTCGGCTTCGCCGTCGTGGTGGGGCTCATCATGCTGTTCGTGCTGTCTCAGGGAAGCTGAGCCGCACGGGCGAGCGCTCGCCCATCAGGTGTGTCACGTCCGCGTCGGTGGGAACGGGGCCGGACGTCCTGCGGCCGGTGGTGACGCGCTCCGGGCCCAGCGTGGTGTGCAGCGGGTGCGCGTCCAGCACCAGCAGCACGGCCACCGCGGCGGTGAGCACCAGGCCGCCCACCCACTCCAGCGCGCGGGTCCGCCGGGCCTCCGCCGCGCGGTACGTCATCAGCCAGGCGAAGCCCAGCACCAGCAGGCAGGAGAAGCAGCTCCAGCGCACCGTGCGCAGTCGCGCCGCCTGCGCCATGCCCTCCGCCATCAGGTCCGGGCGGAGCTCGCCGGGGGCCCGCGACAGCCGCGACAGCAGCGTGAAGAGGTGGTGCGCCTCCAGCGTGCCCACCACCGCCATGCCCGCCAGCGCCGCGGACACCAGGCTGCCCAACAGCAGGCTGCGGCGCGTGTGGTCCCGCACCGCCCGCGCGGTGTTGTAGCGCGCCATGCCCAGCGCCACCGACAGCGCGCCCAGCAGCACCGCGCTCGCCCAGGCGCCCAGCAGCCGCGGGGCCATCGCCTTGCCCAGCCCCGCCGTCAACGCGATGCCCGCGTCCGTGGCGGACACCATGGGCAGCGCCACCTGCATCCGCTCCAGCGCCACCTCCGTGCCCAGGAGCCCCAGCGTCCACGGCACCGTCGCCATGCCCACCATCACCGCCAGCGGCACCGTGCGGCCCAGCAGCGTGGAGCCCGTCGCCAGCATCAGCAGGGGCACCTCCACCACCAGCGTCAGCACCAGCAACGCCGCGAAGGGGCCCGCGGAGGTCACCACGCTCACCAGTCCGGCGGGACTGCCCAGGAGCACCGGCAGCGTGCCCCCCAGCACGCACACCATGGTGGGGACGGCCAACGCCACGACGAACGGCCCGGGCGCGACGTGAGGTCTGACTGGAACAAGCATTTCCAGTGAGGATAGGGGGTCCGTGATTCCTTGTAATTCAGACGGGGGGACGGCCCACGAGCCAGTACACGACAGAGCAGACGGCGCCGGCCACGGGAGCCAGCACGATGCTCCAGAGCAGCGTCTGTCCGCAGTCCGCGCCCTCGCAGCCGATGCGCCCGTAGGCGAGCACTCCGCCCGCGAGCATGGGCACGTGCATGCCCGCGATGAACAGGCCCAGGCCGCGCAGCACGAGCCCCCGGTACCAGGGCCGCGTCCACAGCCGGAAGACGAACGGGACGAGCACCAGCGTGCCGGTGAACGCGGCGGCCAGCGCGAAGTGCCGGGCGGCCACCGCGACGCACGCGCCCGCGGCCAGCAGCAGGGCGGGCACCAGCAGGAGCGCGTTGAGCGACAGGGGCTCTCGTTCGCGGGGCGGCGTCTGAGGCATGGGCCAGGGCGAAAGGCTCGCAGGGCGTGCCTGGTCGCGCAAGGTCGGCAATGGCGTGGAGCGAATGGGCACGGGGCCCATGAACACCCCTTCGCGAGCGAAGGCCATGGCCCCGCGGGGCGGCGTTCAGGCGGCGACGGCGCCTTCGCCCAACAGGCGCGCGTAGCGGCCCCGCAGCGCGAGCAACTGCTCGTGCGTGCCGGCCTCCACCACCTGCCCGCCCTCCACCACGGCGATGAGGTCCGCGTCGCGCACGGTGCTGAGCCGGTGCGCGATGACCAGCACCGTGCGGCCCTTCATCAGCGCCTGGAGCCCCGCGCCCACCGCCGCCTCGCTGGTGGCGTCCAGGGCACTCGTGGGCTCATCCAACAGCAGCAGGGACGGGCGGCGCAGGAAGGCGCGCGCCAGGGCCAGCCGCTGGCGTTGCCCTCCGGACAGGCGGCTGCCCCGCTCGCCCACGGGTTCATCCAGGCCGCCGGGCAGCGCCCGCACGAAGTCCTCCGCGTGCGCCAGCCGCAGCGCTTCCCACAGCGCGTCGTCCGCCGCGTCCGGCTGGCCCAGGCGCAGGTTGTGGCGCACGGTGCCGGAGAAGAGCACCGGCTCCTGCGGCACCCACGCCAGCTGCGCGCGCACGCTGGACGCCTTGAGCGAGGACAGCGGCACGCCGTCCCACTTCACCTCACCGCCGCTGGGCGGCAGGAAGCCCAACAGCACGGAGAACAACGTCGTCTTGCCCGCGCCGGACGGCCCCACCAATGCCACGCGCGCGCCCGCGGGAATCGTCAGGTCCACGCCCTTCAGGGCCTCGCGTCCATCCGAGTAGGTGGCGCGCACGCCGGACAGCTCCAGGGCGCGCGACAGGGGAGGGGCCTCCGCGCCCACGTCCGGCGGCACCGGCGAGTCCGCGAGCGCGAACAGGCGCTCCGCCGCCGCCAGCCCCGTGAGCACCTGGGACAGCGTGCCGCTCAGCGACTTCACCGGCTGGTAGAGCAGCAGCGCCGCCGCCATGAAGGACAAGAGCCGCCCGGCCAGCGTCGGATCCATGGACACCGCGCGGGCGCCCCACGCCACCGCCACCGCCACGCCGACGATGCCCAGCAGCTCCACCGTGGGGCTGAAGGCGCCGCGGATGAAGAGCGAGCGGCGCATCTCCGCCAGGTACGCCTCGGCCTCCGCGTCGAACGACTCCAGCGCGCGGGGCACCGTGCCGTAGGCCTGCACCACGGGGAGGTTCTGCAGCTGCTCGGCGGTGATGGCGCTGAGCGCGCCCAGGTTCGCCTGCGAGCGGGTGGCCACCTTCTTGAGCGACCGCGCGAAGCGGCTCACCGGCACCACCGTCACGGGCACGACGACGAACGTGAGGAGAAAGAGTTTCGCGTCGATGAGGAAGCAGGTCGCCAGCAGTGCGCAAATCTGCAGCCCATCCCTTACGTACGATGACAGCGCCTGGGTGACAGAGAACTCCACCAGGGGTACGTCCGAGGTGAACCGGGAGACAAGCTCTCCAGAGTGCCGCTGCTCGAAGAACGCCGGCGGCTGGGCGAGCAGCCGGCCGTAGAGAAAGCCCCTCAGGTCGGCCATCACCCGCTGGCCCAAGCGCTGCATCAGGCCGCCCTGGAGGAACTGGGCCGTGGCCTTCACCAGTGCGACCGCGACGACCAGCAAGGGCAGCCGGGACAGCAGGGCCTCCGGCGCCAGGGTCATCCCCGCGACGGTGACGGGGGCGCCGGTGAGGACGGCGCGCAGCAGGGGCCCGACGATCCACGCGTACGCGGCGGTCGCGGCCGCGGCGGTGAGCGAGGCCAGCGTGCCCGCGAGCAGCAACCGGCGGTACGGGCGCAGGTAGCCCAGGAGCCGGCGATAGACGTGCGCGGAGGGACGGGGTGCCACGGAGGGGGCGCACTCTGTCACCGAGGCGACGGTGCAGTCCAAGCCAAAGGGACGTGGGAAGCGCGCGTGCATGCCCGCCCGCCCCACGGCCGGTCAGGGAGCGCTCGCGCCCGCCTGCGTTGCCGCATCCCACACACGCGGACAGCTTGAGATGCGCCATGGAAACCAACTCCGAGAAAGAAGTCCTGTTCAATCCCGGCTGCGAGTCGGTCGTGGATGACGAAGAGCGTCGCCGTCTGCTCTGGCTGATGGCCGAGTACTTCCGCACCATCGGTTACTCGGACATCAAGGCCCGGCTCCCTGGCTTCATGCCGCCGCCCGTGCTCTCCGGCACCATTGAAGATCACCGGCCGGACTTCACCTGTCGCCAGTCCGACTCCGCCCGCACGCCCATCATCCTGGAGATCGTCACCCCGGGCATGGTGGATGATCCGACCGCGGAGAACCGCTGGAGCCTGCTGGCGAGCGCCGCGAAGCTCTACAACGCGGAGCTGCACTTCGTGGTCCCCAAGTGGTCCATGAACGGTCCCGTGGACCCGGCCCTCAAGCGCCGGCTTGCTCGCATGGAGCTGACGGTCAACCGCGTCTGGACCGTGTAGCGCACAACCCCTGCTTCACGAAGGGTTGGACCCGGGCCTGGATTGCTGGCGTGTTTCGCTGCGTTATAGTGACTCCGATTCTCTACGCAGCTTGAAAACGCCAGCAATTTCCAGGGGTTCGATTCAATGGCAGGGGCCGCAGGGCAGAAGCGCGACTACTACGAGGTCCTGGGCGTCCAGAAGAACGTTACGGCGCAGGACCTGAAAAGCGCGTTCCGGAAGGTCGCGTTGCAGTACCACCCGGACCGCAACCCCGGGAACCACGAGGCCGAGGAGAAGTTCAAGGAAGCCTCGGAGGCCTATGAGGTCCTGAGCGATCCGGACCGGCGCACGAAGTACGACCGCTTCGGGCACGCGGGCAATCCCTTCGGGGACGCGGGCGGCGGCTTCCAGGGCGTCAACATCAACGACATCTTCGGGGAGATCTTCGGCGACATCTTCGGGGGTGGCGGCGGGCGTGGCCGGCAGCGGCAGAGCCGGGGCGCGGACCTGCGCTACAACCTGGAGATCAGCTTCGAGGAGGCGGCGTTCGGCTGCCGCCCGAAGGTGACCATCCCCCGTCCGAAGAAGTGCGAGACCTGCTCCGGCTCTGGCAGCAAGAGCGGCGCGGCGCCCCGGCAGTGCGCGGCGTGCGGCGGCAGCGGGGAGCTGCGCTACTCGCAGGGCTTCTTCGCGGTGTCCCGTCCGTGCGGCGACTGCGGCGGCTCGGGCGCCACCATTCCGGATCCGTGCGCCAAGTGCCGGGGCTCCGGGAAGACGCCGTCCGAAGAGGTCATCGAGGTCGCCATCCCGGGCGGCGTGGACAACGGCACGCGCGTGCGGCTGGCGGGCATGGGGGAGCCGGGAGACCGGGGCGCGCCCGCGGGCGACCTGTACGTGACGGTCATCGTGCGCGAGCACCCGCTGTTCCAGCGCGAGGAGTACGAGGTCTTCTGCGAGGTGCCGGTGTCCTTCACGCAGGCGGCGCTGGGCGCGAAGATCGACGTGCCCACGCTGGATGGCAAGGTGAAGATGACCATCCCGGCGGGGACCCAGTCCGGCAAGGTGTTCCGCCTGCGCGGCAAGGGCATCCCGCACCTGCACAGCCAGCAGCGGGGAGATCAGCACGTGCGCGTCATCATCGAAACGCCCACGGAGCTGTCCTCCAAGCAGCGCGAGCTGCTGGAGCGCTTCGCGGAGGTGTCCGGCGAGGAGACCCATCCCCAGTCGAAGTCCTTCTTCGACAAGGTGAAGGAGCTCTTCGGCTAGGTGGCCGGGCGTGCGTCCTGGGCCGCGCGAAGGCGTGGCTCCGGGGCCGCACGAAGCGGGGGGAGGGCAGGGGCTCCCCTCGGTGACGCACGCGGGCATGCGCGGTGCACTGAAGCGGACGTTCCAGGGGAATCTTCCCCCCGCTCAAGTGTCGACGGAGCCTCACCCGCGCTGCTATGCACTTCGCCATGGAAGTCCTCTCCGCATCGCGCCGCGCGCTCGTCGCCGCGCTGGCCCTGACGTTGACCGCCTGCCCCAAGACGCCTTCCCGCACCGACAGCCGGGACGACACCTCCGGGGGCGACTCCACCCAGCCCAACCGGCCGCGCGTGGAGGTGAAGCAGGATGCCACCGCGAACGCCGCGCTCGCGCAGGCCCGCACGCAGGCGCAAGGAAACCCGGACAAGAAGCAGGCCGCGGAGGCCTACCTGTCCGTGCGCAAGGCGTACCCCGCCACCACCGCCGGCCAGGACGCGCTCTACAACGCGGGCGTCCTCTACTTCGAGGCGAAGGACTACGCGAACGCGCGCAAGACCTTCAACGAGCTGCTCTTCGAGAACCCCCTCCACGCCCAGGCCGAGGACGCCAAGCACAAGCTGGCCATCTCCGCCATGGAGGTGGGCGCCTACCGCGACGCGTACCAGACGCTCACCAGCCTGGCCGAGCGCGCGGAGGGCGCGGAGAAGGAGCAGCTCCTGAAGGAGGCCGCGCGCGCGGCGGAAGGCGCGGGCCTGTACACGCAGGCGCTGTCCTCCGCTGTCAAGGAGGCGGGAGAGGCGCAGTCGGCGGAGGAGAAGGCCGCCGCGGTGAAGAAGGTGGAGCAGCTGGTGGAGGGCCGCGCCAGCTTCCTTGACATCGCCCGCGTGCAGGAGGGGCTGTCCACGTCCAACCCCGCGTGGCCGGTGCTCCAGTTCAAGCTGGCGCGCATCTACTACCACCTGCGCGACTGGACCCGCCTGGAGGAGACGCTCCAGACGTTCCTGCGGGAAGCGCCCAACAGCACCTTCGCGCCGCAGGCCAGGGAGCTGCT
Organism: Corallococcus sp. CA054B; assembly: GCF_003611625.1. Taxonomy (NCBI): domain Bacteria; kingdom Pseudomonadati; phylum Myxococcota; class Myxococcia; order Myxococcales; family Myxococcaceae; genus Corallococcus; species Corallococcus sp. CA054B. Next base: position 5,587 of record NZ_RAVY01000032.1, on the reverse strand, counting down.
CGCGCGCGCCACCCGCCGTGTGGAGGTGCGTCCGCGCACCGTGGCGGTGCTCTTGCCCATGACGGGCCGCTACCAGCCCATCGGTGAGGCGGTGCTGCGCGGCGTGAAGCTGGGCCTGCAGGGCAGCGACATCGAGCTGGTGGTGAAGGACACGCAGGGCGACGTCAACAAGACGGGCACGGCGATGGAGCAGCTCGCCTTCGACGACGGCGCCATCGCGGCCCTGGGCCCGCTGCTGGTGGATGACACCAAGCGCGCGGCGCTGCTGGCGGAGGAACTCCAGGTGCCGCTGCTGACGCTGAGCCGTCAGGAGGGCATCACGGACATTGGCCCGTACGTCTTCCGCAACATGCTGACGAACTCCGCGCAGGCGCGCGCCATCGCGGACTACGCGATGAACGTGAAGGGCTACAAGCGCTTCGCGGTGCTCTACCCGAACATCCCCTACGGCGTGGAGCTGGCGAACGAGTTCTGGGACGACGTGGTGTCGCGCGGTGGCGTGGTGCGCGGCGCGGAGTCGTACTCCTACGACCAGACCACGTTCACCAGCGAGGCCAAGCGCCTGGTGGGCCGCTACTACCTGGAGGACCGCGGCGACTACGCGGAGGCCGTGCGCGACGTGCAGGGGGAGAACATCACGGACGCGTACCGCCGCCGCAAGGCGATGGAGAAGGCCCGCAGCGGCGTGGAGCCCATCATCGACTTCGAGGGCCTCTTCATCCCGGACGACTGGCGCCGGGTGAGCCTGGTGACGCCCGCGCTCGCGGTGGAGGACATCGTCACCAACGCGTGCGACCCGCGCGACCTGGAGCGCATCCGCAAGACGACGGGCAAGAAGGACCTGAAGACCGTCACGCTCTTCGGCACCAACCAGTGGTCCAGCCCCAAGGGCCGCTCGGGCCTGCCGGAGCTGCTGGAGCGCGGCGGCAAGTTCGTCACCTGCTCGGTGTACGTGGACGGCTTCTTCGTGGACTCGCAGCGGCCGGCGACGCAGAAGTTCGTGAAGAGCTACCGCGACGCGTACAAGGAGACGGGCCGCGACCCGGGCCTGCTGGAGGCCATTGGCTACGACTCGGCGCGCATGGTGCGGCAGGTGCTGGACAAGCAGCGGCCCAACACGCGCGCTGCGATGCGCGAGGCCCTGGCGGGGCTGAAGGACTTCGACGGCGCCACCGGCCGCACCTCGTTCAACGACAAGCGTGAAGCGGACAAGCAGCTGTTCCTCTTGTCCGTGGACAACAAGGGCGTGAACGAGATCAACGTCGACAAGGAGAAGGCCGCCGTCCGCGGCTCGGGTTCATGAGCCCTCGCACCGGGGGCTTCGTGCTCGCGGGCGTGCTGACGCTCACGGGCTGCGCGCACACGGCCGCAGGCCTGGCGCCGGACACGCAGGGCCGGTTGGAGTCCACGCCCGGAGGCTTCCTCTCCGGCGCGGTGGAGGGCTTCGACGGGGAGCCCACCGTGCTCAACCGCAAGGACTTCATCTGGGCGCTGGACTTCGCGCCGAAGGGCCAGCGCGTGGCGTACACGCGCCTGGGGGACAATGCGTACCACGTCTCCATCTGGGACCTGGCGAAGGCCGGGGGCTCCGGCGCGCCGATGATGCGCGCGGATCCGTCGGTCAACATCCAGCAGTACGACCTGGAGGGCGTGACCTTCTCGCCGGACGGCGCGCGCGTGGCCACGGTGAGCCGCAGCGGCGCGGTGCAGCTCTTCGACGCGGCGACGGGCGCGCAGGTGGGGGCGCTCGCCACGGAGGAGCCGCTGGTGTCGGTGGCCTTCCATCCGGACGGCAAGTGGCTGGCGGTGGGCAGCGCGCAGGGCCTGGTGTCCCTGTTGTCCGTGCCGGAGCTCTCGTTCGGCGCGGAGGCGCGGCTGCACGCGGGGCCGGTGAGCGCGCTGGCGTTCGCGGCGGACGGGACGCTGTACTCGGGCGGCTGGGACAAGCACGTGCGCGCGTCGGACACGCCGGAGCAGGTGCTGAAGCCGGACGTGGCGCGCACGCACTTCGAGCGGCGCGGCGGGTTCGCGGCGGTGCAGGGCCGCGTGGACAGCGGGCCGCCGGTGGTGCTGGCGCTGGACTCGCGCACGCCGGTGGTGGTGCTCACCTCGGCGGCGGCCACGGCGTCCGGCATCGACGCGACGTCCCTGAAGGACACCGTCACCGTGCCGGGCGCGCTGGGCAGCACCGTGGCGCGGCTGTCGCGCGGGCGCACGCTGCGCTTCAAGCAGCTGACGCTGCCGGGCGTGGACGTGGCGGTGTGCGACGCGTGCGTGCCGCAGGGCAGCCAGGGCGTGCTGGGCGCGCCCTTCGCCGAGCGCGTGGACACGGTCTTCGACGAGACGACGGCGGAGGCCGTGCTCACGCTCAAGGGCGGCGTTCCGGAAGGGGCGACCGCGACGACGGCGCGGACGCTCACGCCGCGCCTGGACTTCACCTTCCCGGCGCACGTCAACGACGTCACCGTGGACGCGCGGGGAAAGCGGCTGGGCGTGGCCTTCAGCCAGCAGAAGGCGGAGCGCAACCGCACGGTGTATGAGCGCGAGCGCAAGGGCATCCAGGAGCCCCAGGGCCCGTGGAACGCGGGCGCGCTGGTGGACGCGGCCTCCGGGCAGGTGCTGCACAAGTGGGAGCTGCACCACGGCGTGGTGTCCACCGCGGCCATCGCGCCGGATGGGCGTTCGCTGGTGTCGGGCGGATGGGACCGGCGCGTGTATCTCTTCGCCGAGGGCGCGCCGGAAGCGAAGGGCGAGCTGGAGTTCGGCTGGTCCGTGCGGCGCGTGCGCTTCTCCCCGGAAGGGCATCAGGTGGGCGTGGCCGCCTGGACGCCGCAGAAGGCCACCGGAAGCCAGGAGAGTGACCCTTCGGCAGTGGTGGTGGGCGTGCGCTACGCGTCCCCCACCGTCGAGACGCGAGCGGCTCAGTAGTTGAGGAACACGGCGCTGCGCGGAACGCCGCGCTGGGCCAGCTGGGCCATCACGTCCTGCACCATGTCCGAGGGGCCGCACACGAAGGCGATGGCGTGCTCCAGCCGCTCCTCGCCCAGGTGGGCCTGCACGTAGCCGGTGAGGCCCTGCCACCCGCTGGCGCCGGGGCGGCTGACGGTGCACAGCACGCGCACGCCGTCCGCCATCCACTGCTGCAGTTCGTGCTGGTACGCGAAGCCGCTCGCCGTGCGCGCGCCGAAGTACAGCGTCACCTGCCCATACGCGTCGCGCTCCTGGCGCACGGCGGCGATGACGGGGCGGATGGCGGAGATGCCGGAGCCGCTGGCGAACAGCAGCAGGTTGCGGCCGCGCGCCTTCTCCATGGGGAAGCCGGGGCCCGCCGGCCGCGTCACTTCGACATGCGCGCCCAGGGGCAGGTGCAGCAGCGCGGACGGCAGCGTGCCTTCGTCCTTGAGCAGGAACTCCCACCGCGTGCCATTGGGTGCGGGCGGCGAGGCGATGGCGAACATGCCCGGCTGCCCACCGGGAAGGCGCAGCTGGACGTACTGCCCCGGGTGGGCGTGCGAGCCCACGAGCGGCGTGCCTCCAATGTCGAGCACCCAATCGGTGAGGCCATCCGCCGCGGGGGTGCGGGCGGTGACGGTGGCGGTGTGCCAGTCGCTCATGGGGACTTTCTAACCCGTCCTCCTGGCGCGTGCCTGCCCTGCTAGAGTCTTGCCCGTGAAGACCGTGTTCTGGCTGTTCATGTTCCTCGTCGGCCTGGCCGGCGTGGTGATTCCGATCACGTACCTCTACACGGCCAGCAAGCTGCCGCGTCTGGAGAGCGAGTTCGACGTCGAGAGCCAGCTGCGCCATCGCATCGAGGGCGACCGGATGAGCGTCCTGGCGGGCCGGATGGACCAGGGCATCCGGGATCGCTCGTCGGTGACGTTCACGCGGCCGGACTTCTCGCGGATGCCCAAGGACCTGGTGGCGCTCTACATCCGCCAGATGGAGTGCCCCACCTACTTCCAGACGCCGCGCGAGGACGGCCGCGCGTGGGCGTGGCGCCTGTTCGCCGGCGTGACGCTGGGCAAGGCGCCCCCCGGGGACGGCGCCTGCGAGCGGCGCCTGGCCATCCGCATCGCGCGGGAGATGGGCATCGAAGGGGACCTGCAGCTGTCCGTGGCCGCTCACCGGCTGCACGCCTTCTTCCAGAAGGATCAGCTCGTGGCCTATGACCTGTCCATCATCCGCTTCGAGCGCGGCGTCATCGGCGTGGAGGACGCGGCCCGCAAGCTCTTCCACCGCGAGCTGGGGGAACTCCAGCTGTCGGAGCTGGCGGAACTCCAGCTGGCGCTGCCTCCGTATGGCTATTACGGCGACATCAGGGCCTGCAAGAACGCGAGCCTCATCCGCCAGAACCGCGACATGCTGTTGCAGGACCTGGCGGGCTACGCGCTGGTGAGCGAGGAGCGCGCGCGCAACGCCATCGCGCAGCCGGTGGCGTGCCTGTCGGTGAAGTAGCGGGCGGTCAGCGCCGGACTTCCGCGGGCACCTGCGGAAGCCAGCCCACCTCCAGCGCGCCCCACAGGCCCAGCAGGATGGCCTCCGCGGCGTCGTGGCGCAGTGAAGTGGGGCGGGGCGCGTGGGACCAGTCGATGACCCGCCGCGCGAGCGTGTCCGCGGCGTCCTTGGCCTGTGAGCCGCTGCGCTGCTCCCGCGCGTAGAGCAGCCGGTGGCGCCAGTCCTCGGCGGCCACGCGAAGCACGGGCAGGGCGCGGCGCAGGGCCTCGCGCTCCCAGACGTCCGCGATGGGGCCACCGCCCTCCAGCACCAGCCACGCGAGCGGGGACACATCCTGGAGCACGGCGGGCACCGCGCGCTTGAGCCGCGCGTGCGTGCCGAAGTTCTGCGAGCGGTACCACTGAAGCCGCCCGTCCGCGCCGAAGCGCGCGAGCCCGCAGCGCAGGCCCAGGTCCACCGCGAGCAGCGCAGGACCTGGGGGCGCGGTCATGGCGTGGAGCCTACTTGAGGTACTGCAGCTTCCAGTCGCGGATCTCGCTGAGGATTTCCGTGCGGCCCGCCGCGTCGTCCGCGTTCTCCAGCCGCTTCAGCTGCCGGTCCAGGTAGTTGCGCGCGGCCTGCCGGGTGAGCCCCTTGTGGACCTTGTTGTCGGCGTACAGGGGGCTGCTCTCGACCTGGCTCACGGCGGCCATGATCTGAGCCCGCACGGCGGACTCGCTCGCGGACTCCGTGCGCTTGGGCGCGGGGACGTCGCGGACGGTCTTCACGGCCACGGCCTTGACGGTGGGCGGCACCGGCTTCGCGACAGGGGGCTCCTCCACGACAGGCGCGGGAGTGGGCTCCGGCTCGGGCGCGGCGACGACCTCGGGCGCGGGCGGCGTGGGTTCCACCTTCGGGGCGGGCGGCGGCGGAGTGGCGACGGCGACGACCGGCGGAGGCGTCTCTTTATCCCCGCGCGTGGCGATGACCACGCCCACGGCGGCGAACAGCACGGCCGCGCCCACGGCGATGGGCGCGAAGCGGCGCAGGGACGACGTCTCCTCCTGCGGCACCATCAGGTCGTCCGGAGGGACTGGCGGCGGCACCTGGGTGGTGGGGCGGCGCGCGTCCGCGTCGCTGACGACGACAGGGG